>WQVT01000208.1 GCA_009785715.1 Acidimicrobiaceae bacterium
GGCGAGGACTCGGCGATCGGGAAGCCGGGGTCGGACAGGGCCACGTGCCACACGAGGCTGACCGGCACCTGCGCGGCGCCGGCGCTCGGGGCCGTGAGGACGGCCATCGCCGTCGTCGTCGGCCCGAGGGTGAAGCCTGCCAGCAGGGCGGCGAGCGCCACACGGGCGCGCCGGAAGAAGACCGGAGAGCTCACCGCGCTCAGTCTTGCGCGGCTCCGCCCCGGGGGTGAAGGCGGGGCCCGAGGCGGCTAATAGCCGCGCTCGCGGTCGACGATGTTGAGCAGCGGCTCTCCGTCGAGGAAACGGCGGAGGTTGTCCACGAACAACTGCCGGATGGGCTCGGTGAAGAGGGCCTCGCCACCGGCCGAGATGTGCGGGGTCAGCAGGATGTGCGGCGACTCCGCCAGCTCCGGCCTCGGTGGCCTGCCGGCGAGCTCGCCGTCGAAGACGTCGAGGACCGCCCCGCCGATCCGCCCTTCCTTGAGGGCGTCGAGGAGGGCGTCCTCGTCCACCTCCTCGCCTCGGGCGACGTTGATGAGCACGGCTCCCGGCTTCATCGCCGCGAACACCTCGGCGTTGATGAAGGACCGGGTCTCGGGGGTGAGCTGTGAACACACGACGAGGAAGTCGCTCTCGGCGGCCACCTCGAGGATGCCCTCAGCCGGGAGGACCAGATCGACGCCGTCGACGTCGGACTGCGGGGCGCTGATCGATCGCCGGGTGGCGACGACCCGCATCCCGAGTGCCCGGCTCATCCGGGCCAGCTCCTTCCCGATCCCGCCGAGGCCGACGATGCCCATCGTCGCACCCCGGAGCGTGATCCCCCCGTACCCCTCCCGGGTGAACTCGCCGGCGGCCTTCTGCCTGGTCCCCTCATGGAGGCCGCGGGCGAAGTAGGCGGCGGCCGCCAGCGCGTACTCGGCGATCGGCACCGCGCCGACGACCCCGCGGCTGCTGGTCAGCGGAACCGAGGAATTCCAGAGGTCGGTCCCGACCAGGTTCGACACCCCGGCCTGGGTGTGGTGGGCCCACTTCAGCTGGGGGGCCCGGCCCGCGAGGTTGCCGGGGACCGGATACCCGACCAGCAGCACGTCCGCCTGAGCGAGCATGTCGGTGACCTCTTGCGAGTCCGTCGTGGGCTGGAAGGCCAAGCCGACCGCCGCCCGTCGGGGCACGGCGTCGTTGGCGTCGAGGACCCGCACCCGCTCGTCCACCTTGGTCAACCAGGTGAGGTCGCGACCGAGGATCGGAGCCATCACGAGCACGTTGACGACGTCCATGCCACCTCCCAGGGCTCCCACACCGATGAGGATCCCGGGGCACCCTAGCGGCTGGGCCGCCGGTGCCGGGCGGGCTGCCGGGCGGGCTGCCGGGGCTGGCTGCTGGGCGGGCTCGGGAACGCTGGGGAACGAGAGCCGGGCCGTTGTGAGCCGTTTTGGTCGTTGTGCACCAGAACGCGCGTATACCGCGCGTTCTGGTGCACAACACCTGGAGAGCCGGCGGGCCGCCAGCACCCGCCGCCAGCACCCGCCGCCAGCACCCGCCGCCAGCGCGGGCAGCCAGCGCGGGCGGCCAGCGCCGGCCGCTAGCAATGTGGCTATGGCAGGGATCCCCGAACAGGTGACCGTCGTGGGTGCCGGCATCGCCGGCGCCGCCTGCGCCGCCGCGCTCCGGCGAGCCGGGGTCGGTGTGCGGTGGTTCGACCGGGGGGAGGCGGCCGGCGGCCGCATGGCGTCGCCGGTGCTGCACGGCCGGCGGGTCGACATCGGCGCCAGCTACTTCACCGTCCGCGACGAGGGCTTCGCCGCTCTGGTCGACGAGCTGGCCGCCGCCGGCCTCGCCCGGCCGTGGACCGACACCTTCGGCGTGTTCGCACCCGGTGACGCCCCCACCTCGGCGACGGGGCCCCTGCGCTGGTCGGCGCCGGGCGGACTGCAGTCCCTGGTGCAGGCGGTCGCCGGCGACGTGGACCTGGAGGTGGGCCGCCCGATCGAGGTGCTTCCCGCCGGCCACGTCGTGCTGGCGATGCCCGACCCCGACGCGGCGCGACTGATTCAGGTGCCCGAACCCGTCCCCTACCACCCCGCGATCGCCGTGGTGTGCGGGTTCGACGAGCGACGATGGCCCTTTCGCGACGGGGCGTTCGTCAACCGGCACGCCGCGATCGAGTTCGTCGCCGACGACGGCGCCCGCCGCGGGGACGATGCCCCCGTCCTCGTGGTGCACACCACCCCCGGCCTGGCGCGGCGGCACGGGGTGGACCCCTCGCCGGCGGTCGGGGAGGTGTTCGAGGCGCTCCACGACCTGCTCGGGGTCGGCCGGCCCGGGTGGGCCGTCGCCCGCCGATGGGCGGTCGCCAAACCCGCCGGCGGGCACCCCGCCACCTTCGGCCTCATCGACTCCGACGGTGGTCGTCTGATCGGGCTGGCCGGGGACCAGTGGTGCGGGTCCGGCCCGCCGCGGGTCGAGAGCGCCTGGCGGTCGGGCACCGATCTCGCCGCCGCGCTGCTCTCCCGGATGCGGGGTCAGGCGATTGGGTAGACATCAGCCATGCCCCTGCTCTCCCGTTTCGCCCGCATGCTGATGGCCCCGATCTTCGTGAACTCCGGAATCAACACCTTCAAGAGCCCGGGGCTGGTCGCGGGGCGGGTGGAGCAGTTCACCACCAAGCTGGCCGAGACGGTGCCGGCGCTCCCGAAGGACACCCACACCCAGGTCCGCATCAACGCCGCGGCGCAGGTGGCCGGCGGGGTGCTCCTCACCCTCGGCAGGTTTCAGCGCCTGGGGGCGCTGATCCTGATCGGCAGCCTGATCCCGACGACCTGGGCGGGGCACGCCTTTTGGAACGAGGACGACCCCACCACCCGGGCCGCGCAGCGGACGCAATTCGAGAAGAACCTCGCCATCATCGGGGCGCTCCTCCTCGTCCTGGTGGGCCCGGGACGCCAGGCGAAGGCCCCGAAGGGCGGGGAGACGAGGATCCTGGTCACGGCCGAGGCGCCCGCGCCCGAACCCGCAATGGCCGGCGCTCTGACGTCGGGGGACGAGTAGGTCTTACCAGGCGTAGTGCTCGGGCGCGCTGCGGTACCCCGGGAAGATCTCGTCCAGCCGGGCAAGGGCCTTCTCGTCGAGGCGGATGTCGAGCGCCCGGATTCCCGAGTCCAGGTGCTCCTGGGTACGGGGCCCGATGATCGGGGCGGTGACACCGGGCTGATGGAGCAGCCAGGCGATGGCGAGCTCGCCCGGCTCGTGGCCGAGCTCGTCCGCGAAGTCCTCATACGCCTCGATCTGGGCACGGTTGTTGGCCACGGCGTCGGCGGAGCGACCTTCGAGGCGCCGGCGACCCTCCCGCTCCTTGCGCAGCACCCCGCCGAGCAGGCCGCCCTGGAGCGGTGACCAGGGGATGACGCCGATCCCGTAGTGGCGGGCGGCCGGGAGCACCTCGAGCTCGACGGCCCGGGTCGCCAGGTTGTAGATGGACTGCTCACTGACCAGGCCCGTGAAGTGCCGCTCGGCGGCCGCCGCCTGCGCCTGGGCCAGGTGCCATCCGGCGAAATTGCTGCTGCCGGCGTAGAGGATCTTGCCCTGGTTCACGGCCACCTCGATGGCCTGCCAGATCTCGTCCCACGGGGTGTCCCGGTCGACGTGGTGGAACTGGTACAGGTCGATGTAGTCGGTCTGCAGGCGAGCCAGGCTGGCGTCGAGGGCACGGCGGATGTTCAGGGCCGACAGCCGGCCCTCGTTCGGCCAGTCCCCCATCGGCCCGAAGAGCTTGGTGGCGAGCACGGTGCGTTCGCGCCGGCCGCCGCCCTGGGCAAACCAGCGGCCGATGATCTGCTCGGTGGCGCCCGGTCCGAGCGACATGCCGTAGCGGTTCGCCGTGTCGAAGAAGTTGATGCCGTGGTCGTGCGCGGAATCCATGATCGAGTGGGAGTCGGCCTCGCTGGTGAGCGGCCCGAAGTTCATGGTTCCCAGGCAGATGCGGCTGACGGTGAGGCCGGAACGTCCTAGATGCGTAAATTCCATGGTCCGCAACCTAGGCGCCGGCCGGGACCTCGACGGGCTGGGGCCAGACCAGGATCTCATAGCCACCCACCAGGTAGGTCTGGCTGGGTTTGCCGAAGGTGGCAGCGGCGCTGCTGCTGTCAACACCGTCGTAGGGCTCGGTGGTGTCGTAGACGAGGAACTGGAACTCCCGGCCCAGGTACCAGGCAGACGTGGACTGCCGGTCGTATGCCTCGAGCCGACCCTGGGCGTCGGCCATGACCGGGCGGACCGTGACGTCCTCCCGGGTGTCCACCGTGATGATCGACGACGTCCAGTAGTCCCCGATGCCCTGATAGAGACCATGCGCTGCCAGGAAGCCCCCGAGCGACCCCTGGGCCTGCACCGGGAGGGGGGCAGCGATCTCCCCACGGGCGCCGATCGCCAGACAGCCCAGCAGGGCCCCGCCCGCCATGGCCGCAGGAAGCACCGCCGGCGACAAGGCGCTCCGATCCAGGATCGAGGCCACCCCGCGGCCGGCGAGGATCGCCGCGAAGATCACCCCCGGGACGAGGTATCGGGCGAAGGTCACGTCGGTGCTCGTGAGCGTCAGTTCGGCGAACATGGCCAGATCGCCGACCACGGCGATCGCCAGCAGGTCGTCGAGCACGACCACGCCGCCCGGGAGCACCCCGCTTCTTCCGATCACCCCCCGGCTCGAGACCCAATCGCCCGGAGCCCGGTGCGAGCCGGCGGTGACGCCTCCGGGCCTCCCCGCCGCCGCGCCCCAGACCAGACGCCCGATCGCCGCGAGCACGGCGGCGACGACCGCCACCAGGCCCACGAAGTGCACGGCTGTCAGGCCCGCGGGAGCCCCTCCGGTCCCGAAGCCCTGGCTCCCGACGCCGAGCAACCTGGCCACGTAGCCCGGCTCGAGGCCGACGTTCCTGGTCATCTGCCGGACGCTGGCCCGCCCCGAGGGTCCGATGCGGAAGGTCCCCACGGCCATCGCCGCGAGCCGCACGACTCCAGCCAGCGCCAAGCTCCCGAGAGCGGCGACGACTCCCCCCAGGCCGGCCCGCCAGGACCGGCGGCGCGCCATGGCCACCAGACCGGCCACGAGGACGGGCACCACGCCGAGCGCCACCGTCTGCAGGTCGCCCAGAACCCCGGCCGCCAGGAGGCAGGCGGCCAACGGGACGCGCCACCTCCCCCTCGCCAGGGCCAGCGCAGCGAACGCCAGGAGGCACCAGAGGGTGGTGCCCACGTGCAGGGGTCCGAGCAGGAAGAACTCCGCC
>WQVT01000209.1 GCA_009785715.1 Acidimicrobiaceae bacterium
ACGGCCTCGATGATCTTGGTCATGCCTCCCCGGTTGGCCGGGTGGTTGTTGCACAACCCCCCGCCGTCGGTGTTCCACGGCAGCCGCCCGTCCGGGGCGACCAGTGCCCCGTCCATGACGAAGCGCCCACCGGCACCCTTCTCGCAGAAACCGAGGTCTTCGATCTCCTCGATGACGGTGATCGTGAAGCTGTCGTAGATCGATGCGTAGTCGATGTCCGCAGGAGTCACCCCTGCCTCCTCGAAGGCCCTCGGACCCGACCAGGCGGCCGCCGAGTAGGTGAGGTCGATCTTGCCTCCCGAGGCGTGCTTTGGAGCCTCACCATGTCCCAGGAGCTTGACCGAGGTCCGCTCCAGACTGCTGGCCACCTCGGGGCTCACGACGACGACCGCTCCCCCGCCGTCGGTCACGACACAGCAGTCCGCCCGGTGCAGCGGGTCGGCGATGAGCGGCGAGTCGAGCACCTCCTCCACCGTGAGCGGCTTGCGGAGGAAGGCGTTCGGGTTGTGCTGGGCGTGCAGCGAGGCGGAGACCTTGACCTGCGCCAGCTGCTCACTGGTCGTGCCGAACTCGTACATGTGCCGGCGGGCTGCGAGGGCGTACGTGCTCACCGCCCCCGCCCGCCCGTAGACGAGACCCTCGAAGGACTCCTCGGGGGGGATCGCCCCACCCGTGCCCGACGGATTGCCGGTGCGCGGCTTGCCGGCCAGCGTCACCAGGGCCACGTGGCACTTGCCGGCGGCGATGGCGGCCGCGGCGTGACCGACATGGAACAGCGGTGACGCCCCTCCGCTCTCGGTCGAGTCGAGATAGCTGAGATGGTCGAGGCCGAGGTAGTCCGCCATCGAGATCCACCCGGATCCAGGGGCGTCCAGCGCGCAGAAGTACCCGTCCACGTCGTCAAGGGTGAGCCCTGCGTCCGCCAGCGCCCCGATGGCGACCTCCGCATGGATCTGCGGCAGCGACTTGTCCGGAAGTTCCCGCCCGGGGTGCTCGAACACGCCGGAGATGAACGCCTTTTCCTTGATTGTCATCCCTCATCCCTCTCTCACGGTCCGCCTGACCCCCCTCGGACCCGACGGCAGACCCTACGTCGGCGGGCGACGCTGCTCTACGAACGTGGCCCAATCCTCCCAATCACCCGCCGCGATCAGACGGTCATGCGCACCGAGCACCGGAGCGGGCGGTGGGCTCGGAGGCTCATAGCCCTCGAAACGCAGCGGATATCCCTTGAGCCGGCGACCCTCGCCGAGGAACACACGCCGGCGGAGGAAGTGCGGGTCCCTCGCCCGTTCGGCCGCGGACTGCACCGGCGCCGCCGGCACGCCGGCCCCCGCAAGTTCGGCCACGCACGTGTCCTTGGCCTGTCCCGCCGTCCACGCGCCGATGCGGGCGTCGATCGCGTCGGGGTGTTCCCACCACCACCGTTCGTCCGAGGCCTCCGGCGCGGCGATTCCCACCAGCGCAGCCAGCGCGGCCCGCTGTTCGCCGTTCCAGCACGACAGGGCCACCCATTGGTCCTCGCCGTGGCAGCGATACACGTCGTGGGGGGTGCGGCCCGGACGCCGGTTCCCGGTGGCCTGCGGTGCACGGCCGCTCCAGCGGTACTCCGCGAGCCTGTCCGAGAGGGTCCAGCTCGCCACCTCCAGCTGCGCCAGGTCGAGGTGCGCGGGGCGCAGACCCTGCGCCATGCACGAGACGACCAGGCCGGCGCCGAGCAGTGAGACCAGCTGGTCGGGGTAGTTGACGTCGCCCGACGACCAGACCGGGAAGTCCGGCTCACCGGTCAGCGAGGCCAGCCCGGAGAGCAGGTCAAGGGTGGAGCCGTAGGAACGCCTCCGGGCTTCCGGCCCGTCCTGTCCCTGGCTCGACAGGGACAGGTAGAGCAGGCGGGGGTTGATCCTGCGGAGCCGCTCGTAGTCGATTCTGAGCCGCTCGGTCACCCCCACCCGGAAGTTCTCCACGATCACGTCGGCCCCGGCGACCAGGCGGGAGAGGGACTCCTGCCCTGCCTCGCTCTTCAGGTCGAGCGCCACGCCGAGCTTGCCGGCGTTGTTCGACTCGAACATCGGGGAGCTGCCAGCCGAACCCCCAGGGGAGGGCGGTGCTCCATCGGGAACCGACTGCCGGAAGATGTCGGGCTGGTCGGGGGATTCCACCTTGACCACGGTCGCCCCGTAGTCGGCGAGCAGGCGGCCGACGCCCGGGCCGGCGGTGTTGGTGCCGAAATCGAGGACCCGCACGCCCGAGAGCGGGCCGTCGCCCGCTGTCCCCTTCCCCCGCAGGCGGCGCCCCGGGGACGCGGCGCCGTTGGGCGCCCGCGCCGAGGCCGGCCAGCGAGGGACGGCACCCGGATCCAGGCGCGGCGCACGGCCGGAGCGCCACCCGATCGCATCGGAGCGCAGGAGCGCTCCCGTCACCGGTGTCTCGGGGTCGGGTGTGTCCCGCAGGAACCCCCGCGACGCCAACTGGGGCGAGCGTGCCAGGTCCTCCACGCCGACCTCGAGGCCGAACGCCAACCCCAACGCCTGTGCCTCTTCGTAGATCTGTGCGCGGGGCCGGGCGGCCGCCCATTCGGTCACGGCCGCCCACCACCCGTCATCGGCGCTCCGGGTCTTCTCGTCTGCCAGCGTGTCGTCGGAGAGGCGCGGGTCGCCGATCAGCTTGACCAGGGCGTCCCACTGACCCGGCTGGTAGATCACCCCCACCCAACCGTCGGCGGCCCGCACGATCCGCCAGCGCCCCGAGCGACCCCCTTTCCGCCGCGGGGCCCTGCCGGTCACCCCGTAGGAGATGTCGCTCTTCCAGTCCATGTAGGCGGCCACGTCGCAGATGGCCACGTCGACCACGCCGCCGAGCCCGTCGCGCTGGCGCCGGCAGAGCGCGACCCCGGCCCCGAAGAACGCGACGAAGCCGGCTGCGGTTGCCGCCTGCTCCCCGGCCAGCGTGAACGGTCGTCCATCCGGGTCGCCGATCATGTTTGCCATCCCGCCGTACGCCTCGGCCAGCAGAGAGTCGCAGTCCCGGTCCGAGCGGCCGTCGTCGAAGCCGTACCCGGTCACCGACACCACCACCAGGCCCGGCCGGCATTGAGCGATCACGGCGGGGTCGAGTCCGCATGCCCGGGCGGTCGAGGGAGGCAGGTCGGTGATCAGGACGTCGGCCCCCTCGAGCAGCCCTTCGATGGTCGCTCGACCGTCCTCGGCGCGGGCATCGGCGACGACGCTGTGCTTGTCGGCGTTCAGGACCACGAAGCCGTGTGCGGCCGCAGTCGGCCCGAGTGGCTGCTGCGCGCGCAACGGGTCGCCGCCCGCCGGCTCGCACTTGATCACCTCGTGCCCGAGTGCGGCGAAGAGCCGGCCGCAGGTCGGCCCGGCGACGCCGGTGGCGACCTCGAGGATCCGCAGGGTCGAAGGCGGGGTCGGAGAGGGCACGGCCGCTCCGGTCAGCCGCCGGACGGGGCGCCCGGGTAGGGCGGGCGCGGGTCCTTCGGGAACAGCGAACGGATCTCCTCGAGGTCCTCGGCGGTGTAGTTGGCGTTGCTCAGGTCCGGCCCCTGGTAGCGGTGGTCGACGAAGCGCAGGCAGATGTCGTCGTAGCCCAGCTCGGCCACCCGTCCGAGGCGTTCGGCGGCCTCCTCGGGGCCGCAGACGAGGTTGAACGCCTGGTCCTCGTCGAGCCTGGAGCCCGGAGCGCGCAGATCCACGCGGCAGGTGGTCGTCATCGCCCGCGCGCCGCCGAGGTCCCGGTAACGCTTGATCCCCTCGGCCATCACCTTGAGGTTGGTCATCCCCGACGAGCTCATCCAGCCGTCGTACTCGCTCGCCGCCCGCCTGAGCGAGACCTCGCTGTGCCAGGCGCCGAGCACGAATCGGGGGCCTCCAAGGCCCTCGGGCCACGGCGGGACGTAGGCGGGCCCTACCTGCTCGCCGGCGAGCAACCGGCGCAGCGTGTCCATCTCGGCGTAGAAGCGCGAGAAGCGCTCGGCGAAGGGCACCCCCACCGCCTCGAAGGCGCCGCGCTCGGTGGACCCGGCGCCGACGCCGCAGGTGAACCGCCCGCGGGTCAGGGCGTGGATGGTCATCAGGCGTTGCGCCAGGTCGACCGGCTCACGGAGTGGAACCTGGAGCACGGTCAGGCCGACCTCGATCCGCTCCGTGCCCGCCGCCGCCACGAGCGACCAGGCCAACGGGTCGACCTCCGTGTAGCGGCCGCGGTTGTACGAGCCGTCCCCGTTCCAGATCCCGTCGAGGCCCGAGTCCTCGACCAGCTTCGCCCGCCGCATGATCCCGGCGGCGTCCAGGATTCGACCCTGCTCATCCTTGGCCGGGATGTCGATTCCGATCCTCACGCGTCAACCTCCTTTTTTCTTCCCGGCCGGGGGCCCGGAGCCCCGGCCTCCTCCGCAGGGAGGGGGCCCCTGCCCCGCCCGCGGGCCGTGTTCTTTCATCGACCCTGGCCTGCTCCCCGCTTGCCCTGGGCGAAGTCCGCCAGTCCCCGATCCAGCGAGTCGGTGCGGACCCGGATCTGGGCCCGGACGTTCTCGCCGTACTCGAGTGCGTCGGTCCAGTCCGTGATGTGCATCGGGATCTCCCACAGCGCCCGCTTGCACCACTCCAGCGTGACGGCGTCATAGCGGGCAACGATCCGGGCCATGGCGAGGGCCTCGTCCGCCACCCGGTCCGCCGGCACGGCACGGTTCACGAGACCCCACTCCTCGGCCCGCCGGCCGTCGATCCGCTCCGCGGAGAGCACCATCCAGGCGGCGCGCTTGGCGCCGAGGCGCAGCTGCGTCGAGGGCCCCGCCATGCCGGGGTACAGCCCGAAGCTCACCTCGGGCATGCCGATCTGGGCGTCCTCGGCGGCCACCGCAAGATCCGAGGTGTTGATGAGCGTGAGGCCGCCGCCGAGCGCGTAGCCATTGACTGCGGCGATAACCACCGCCGGGTGGCGCCGGATCTCGTCCTGCACGTTGCGCCACGAGCTGCGCCGCGTGGCGGAGTCGTCGGTGGCCGACGTGTGGCCTTCCGGGGCGGTTTCCTTGAGGTCGATCCCGGCGCAGAAGGCCGGCCCGTTCCCCGTCAGAATGACGACCTTTGCCCGCTGCTGCCTGCACTCGTCGAGCGCGTCGACCAGGGCGGTCCGGGCCGCGCGGTTCATCGCGTTTCGCTGGTCGGGGCGGTTCAGCGTGATCCGCGAGATCCCCGGCTCGACGACCTCCACGAGGACCACGGATTCGCTCATCGCAGCGTCGCTCATCGCACGAC
>WQVT01000210.1 GCA_009785715.1 Acidimicrobiaceae bacterium
GACTCGTACCTGTCGCTGACCGAGGTGTCGGAGTACGCCAAGGGGATGCCGGCGGAGCACCTGGAGGCGCGCCTGCACCCCAGGCTCCCACCCGCCGGCAAGCGGGCCTATTGCTTCTATCCGATGACCAAGCGGCGGGGCGAGAACTTCAACTGGTACTCGCTCGACTACGACGACCGCAAGGAACTGATGGCCGACCACGGGCGGTCCGGACGCCGGTTCGCCGGCCGCATCGTGCAGCTGATCACGGGCTCCACCGGGCTCGACGACTTCGAGTGGGGCGTCACGCTCTTCGGCGAGCACCCCGACGACCTGAAGGACACCGTGTACACGATGCGCTTCGACGAGGCCTCGGCTCGCTACGCGGAGTTCGGGCCGTTCTATACGGGGATCGTCGGGGACGTCGACGAGGTGCTGGCGCAGATCGGGCTCGCCTGACCTGAGCCTCCCGCCAGCCATCCGCCGCCAGCCATCCGCCGGCAACCACCCGCCCCGCCACCCACGCCTGTCACCCCCCGGCGGTAGCCTCGGGGCGTGGCTGACCTGGACCTGCTCCGCAAGCGACTGGGCGAGATCGGACCGGTGGTCGTGGCCTTCAGCGGCGGAGTCGACTCCGGGTTGCTGGCGTGGGTTGCGAACGACGTCCTCGGCCCCGAACGGGCGCTCGCCGCCACCGCCGTGTCCCCGTCCCTCGCCCCCTCCGAGCTGGAGGACTGCCGGGAACTCGCCGCCAAATGGGGCCTGACGTGGGTCGGCGTGACGACCGACGAGATCTCACGCCCCGACTACGTGGCGAACGGTGCCGACCGTTGCTGGCACTGCAAGACCGAGCTCATGGACAAGCTGGAGCCCCTCGCCGCCGAGCGTCAGGCCAAGGTCGTCCTCGGGGTCAACCTCGACGATCTCGGCGAGCATCGACCCGGTCAGCGGGCGGCGTCGGACCGGGGCGCCCTCTTCCCCCTCGTCGACGCCGGGTTCGGCAAAGCCGATATCCGCGACACCGCCCAGCGCCTCGGCCTCGAGGTCTGGGACAAGCCGGCGGCGCCCTGCCTCGCCTCGCGCGTCCCCTACGGCACGCCCGTCACCCTCGGCACGCTCGGGCGGGTGGCGTCGGCCGAAGCGGCCATTCGCGCCCTCGGGTTCCGCGACCTCCGGGTGCGCCACTACGGGGACCTTGCCCGGATCGAGCTTGTCGGGGAGGACCTCGAGCGGGCCGTCGTCCTTCGAGCGGCTCTCGTGGACGCCGTGAAGGCAGCCGGCTACACCTACGTCACGCTCGACCTCGAGGGTCTCCGCAGCGGCAACCTGAACGGGGCGCTCGCCGGCACCACCAAGCCCAAGCCCTGAAGCGCGAGGGGATTTGCGCCGGCTCGTCGGCTTTCTGGTTGCCGTCGTCCTGATCCTCGGCCTCCTGGCGCTCGGCGACGTGTGGGTCCGCCACCGCGTGCAGACCGTGATGGCCGATCACATCCAGTCGAAGGTGCCCGGCTCGACGGCGAGCGTGCACATCTCGTCGTTCCCCTTCCTCGGGCGCCTGGTCGTCTCCGGAACGGTCCCCGAGCTGGATGCCGAGGTGCACGGCGCCACCGCTCTCGGCCTCACCTTCAGCAACATCAACATCGTCATCCACGGCCTGAAGGTCAGCAACTCCAAGCTGACCAGCCGGGAGGTCGTCCTCCAGAGCATCGACTCGGGGTCCGTGGTCGGCGACATCACGCAGTCGTCGATCGATCAGCTCACGGGGGTGGGCGCCACCCTCGGCTCGGGTACGGTCGAAGTGGCCGGCGTCACGCTCACCCCGATCGTCGGGGTTTCGGACGGCGCCGTCGTCGTGACCCTGCCCCACCTTCCCGCGATCCACATCCCCATCCCCCGGCTGGGCGTCCTCCCCTGCGTGGATTCGGTCGCCATCATCCCCGGCGCGCTGCGGGTGACCTGCCAGCTGACCGAGCTCCCGCCGGCGCTGGCGAACGCCACCCTGAAGTTCTGATGGCCGACACGGAAGACCCGGAGCTCGCGCTGGCCGACCATGCGCAGGCGCTGGCCGATGGGATCGAGGGGGTTCTGGACAAATGGGTCGTCGGATGTGTGGTCGACCGGGTGACCGCCTGGCGCGGGTCGGTCGATCCCGAACTGCGGGCGGCCGCCCACGAGGCCGGTCAGCGGTGCCGGGACGAGGTCGGCCACGAGGTCCGTGGGCTCCTCCTCGCCGACATCGACGCCCAGTCCGGCACGCCGCTCACGATCCTGCGCCGGGCCGTTTCGTATCCGACGGAGGTGCTGGCCGGCGCCGGCGTCCCCCACGTGGTCCGGGATGGATTCGCCGAGCGGATGTTCCCCGACGACGTCTACGGCCTGGCCCCGGCCTCGCTTGCCGACATCGACCCGAGCCTCGGCGAGCTCGGCATCGCCTGGGGAGCCGCCAAGGCGTTCGAGCACCGGCGCCGGCACCGCAACCCGCGTCCCTGAACTTCGTGGCCCTGAACTTCGTGTTGCTTCAGCGTCGCTTCCTGCGCCGGCGGGAGCTCTTCGGCAGGTCCAGGAGGCCGTCGGCGGTGTTCGACATCGGCGTCGCGCTGCCCTGCGCCCACCCGGCGTCGTCGACGGCCCTGCGCTCGAAGAAGAGGCAGCCGTCGGGGCAGGCGAAGGGGTCCTGGCTGTTCGCCGAGACCCGGCAACGTTGAACGACCTCGCCGGAGGGGCTGCTCCGCCCGAGGTAGTGGCGGCAGCTCTCGTTCACGGCCATGGCTCCATGTTGGCAGTTCCCCTCCCGCTACCGGCTTCGGCCCGCCGGCCGCCCCGCCACCGGCCCGGCATCCGGCCAGCCGGTAGCCTCCCGAACGATGCAACAGCCCGGCGCCAGTGAGCTCGATCTCGTCCGGTGGAGCGAGGCCCTGGCCGGGATCGCCCGCACGGGGCTCGCATTCACCGACAACCTCTACGAGCGGGAGCGCTACGAGGAGGTCCTCAAGGTCGCAGCCGAGATCCGGGCCAAGCGCGAGCGGGTGGGGGAGGACGGCGAGGCGCCGGCCGAGATTCTCGAGGCCTGGCTCGGCAGTGTCGGTCACGGAATCCTCGGCTACGTGACCCCCAAGGTCGCCGTGGGCGCCGTGGTAGGCAACGACGCCGGCGAGCTGCTCCTCATCGAGCGCGGCGACTCCGGCCTGTGGCTGTACCCGACCGGCTGGGCCGACATCGGCTACTCGCCGGCGGAGGTGGCGGTGAAGGAGGTCGGAGAGGAGACGGGCATCGAGGCAGAGCCGGTCCGGATCCTCGCCGTCTACGACGGCATGCAGCTGGGGGTGCGCTCCCTTCCGTTCTGGTCGGTGCTCTTCCACTGCCGGGCCACGGGCGGCGAGCTCGCCGCCCACCCGCTCGAGGCGCGCGACGTCGGCTGGTTCAGCCGCGACCGCCTGCCGGCTCCCCTCGCAGGCAACGGCTGGTGGGTCGACCTGGCGTACGCGGCGGTCGCCGGCGAGCCGATCGACGTCGTCTTCGACCCGCCCCGGGCGGCGCCCTGGCAGGGCTACGGCGGCCGGGCCGGCGGCGAACCGGGGATACGAGGATCGTGAGCCCCGACGGCGGCTTGCTCGGCCGGCTGCGCCAGCGTACGGAGGCCGCCCACAAGCCGCTCGGTGGCGGCGAAGTGGTCGACCGGGCCGCCGAGAAGGCGCGGCTGGCGGAGCTGGGCGAGGACGGCGAGCGCGCCCGGTTCCTCGACACCGCCGTCGACGGCCTGCTGAAGGGCCTCCGCGGCCTGAGCCCGTTGACCGCACCGCTCGCCATGTCCTACCTGGACCGCATCGCCCGCCCCCTGACGGCCATGGACCTGGGAGCGGCGGTCCACCTGACCACCCGCGGGTATGCGGCCCACCTGGTGGTCGAGGAGCGCGGCGGCGAGATCGGCATCGAGACCGTCCCGGTGCTCTCGGGCCTGCCGGCGATGAAGCACGGCAAGCCGCCGCAGGATCTGCTCACCCGGGTCGTGAAGATGACCCGGCGCAATTTCGACCAGGTGCGGGCGGTTTCCTGGGGCACCTGGGAGGGGTTGCTGGTGATCACGGCCCGGCGCGCCCACGCCAGCCGCAAGGCCGGGGACCCGGCCCTCGACGTCGCGGTCATCGACGCGCTCCTGCGCTTCGGGTGGATCCTGCGCCAGGTGGACCTCTTCTACGGCTTCGTCCCCGAACGGTCCTAGCCGGCGGGGCTACGGTCTAGCGCGTGACCGATATCCCCTCTGAGGCTTGGGGCTATGGCCTCGCCACGGTGGCCGACGGCGGCGAGGTGCTCGACACCTGGTTCCCGGCGCCGGCCCTCGGCTCCCCCGACGCCAACGTGACGCCGCCTCCCGAGTTGGCTGCCGTCTCAGACGTTGCTGACCCCATCCGTCAGGTGAGGAGCCGGCTGGTGTACACCACGATCGACCTCGGCGCCGGGCCCGGCGACGTCTCCGACGCCTACCTTCGCCTGCACCTCCTTTCCCACCGGTTGGTGAGACCCCATGCGCTCAACCTTGCCGGCATCTTCGGCGTTTTGCCCAACGTTGCCTGGACCAACCTCGGCCCGATCCGCGTCGCCGACTTGGAGCGGGTCCGGCTCGGGCAGAGGGGGCTCGGGGCGCACCTGCAGGTGTTCGGCGTCGACAAGTTCCCGCGCATGACCGACTACGTGGTGCCCTCCGGCGTCCGCATTGCCGATGCCGACCGGGTGCGCCTCGGGGCCTACCTGAGCCCCGGCACGACCGTCATGCACGAGGGGTTCGTCAACTACAACGCCGGCACCCTCGGCACCTCGATGGTCGAGGGCCGGATCTCCGCCGGCGTGGTGGTCGGCGACGGGTCCGACATCGGTGGCGGCTCGTCGATCATGGGCACCCTTTCCGGTGGGGGGACCGAGGTGATCTCGATCGGGCGCCGTTGCCTGCTCGGTGCCAACGCCGGCATCGGCATCTCACTCGGGGACGACTGCGTGGTCGAGGCCGGTTGCTACGTGACCCAGGGCGCCAAGGTCACGCTTCCCGACGGCCGGGTGGTGAAGGCCGGTGAGCTCTCCGGCCGCTCCGGCATCCTCTACCTCCGCAACAGCGTCACGGGGTCGATCGAGGCCCGGGCGCGATCGGGGAGCTGGGGCGAGCTCAACGCCGCCCTGCACGCCAACGCCTGAGCGCCAGCCGGCGGCGGCTTCCCCCGCCGGTCCGTTGTGTGCCAGAACGGTCGTTGTGTGCCAGAACGCGCGGTATACGCGCGTTTTGGAACACAACGGCCAAA
>WQVT01000211.1 GCA_009785715.1 Acidimicrobiaceae bacterium
CGCCTCCCGTCCCACCCCCCGCACGGGGACCGCTCGGCGTCTCGAAACACCTGCGGTAGAAGAGCGGCCCGTCGCTGTCGGAGAACGCCGGGTGGCTCCGCCAGTGGCCGGGGACCGCGATGTCCTCCCAGTCATCCTCGGAGAGGTCGGGCTCGTGGAACCGGCGGCGGAGGGTGTCATCCGCCGTGGCCGCCCGCCACGTGCCTCCCAGTTCCATCCCGGCCACACACGGTAGCGCCGGGTCGATGGCCGTGCACCTGCTCACGGACGGTGGCGTCGCCCGGCGTGGTCGACAATTCGGGGACGGGCGGTAGCGTGCCCCCATGACCTCTCGTCCTGCGACCATCGGCCAGCTGCGCGAGTCTGGCTGGCAGTCGATACCGGTGAAAGCGGAGGTGCGGCGGAACGCAGCTCGGCGCATCGCGGCCGGGAAGCCCTTGGTAGACGGCGTGATCGGCTACGAGGACACCGTGCTGCCCCAGCTCGAGCACGCCCTCCTGGCCGGGCACGACATCATCTTTCTCGGAGAGCGAGGACAGGCGAAGACGAGGATCATCCGTTCGTTGACCGGGCTGCTCGACGAGTGGCTCCCGATCGTCGCCGGATCGGAGATCCTCGACGACCCCTACCACCCGGTCTCCCGCCACGCCCGGGACCTGGTGGCGACCCACGGCGACGACACCGCCCTCGAATGGGTGCACCGCGACGACCGTTTCGGCGAGAAGCTGGCGACCCCCGACACCTCCATCGCCGACCTGATCGGCGAGGTCGACCCGATCAAGGTGGCCGAGGGGCGGTATCTCTCCGACGAGCTCACGATGCACTACGGGCTCGTGCCGCGCACGAACCGGGGGATCTTCGCGATCAACGAGCTCCCCGACCTCGCCGAGCGGATCCAGGTGGGGCTGCTCAACGTGCTCGAGGAGCGCGACGTCCAGGTCCGCGGTTACAAGATCCGGCTGCCTCTCGACGTCATGCTCGTCGCCTCGGCCAACCCCGACGACTACACCAACCGGGGTCGCATCATCACCCCGCTGAAGGACCGCTTCGGGGCGCAGATCCGCACCCACTACCCGCTGGACGTCGACACGGAGATGCAGGTCGTCCGCCAGGAGGCCAATCCCCTCGAGGACGTCGGGGTGGCCGTGGCGGTGCCCGACTACATGGAGGAGGTGGTCGCGACCATCTCCCACCTGGCCCGTCAGAGCCCGCACATCAATCAGCGCTCCGGCGTGTCGGTCCGCCTCAGCGTCGCCAACTACGAGACCCTCGCCGCGAGCGCCGCCCGGCGGGCGTTGCGCCTCGGCGAGCCCGACGCGGTGCCGCGTGTCAGCGACCTCGAGTCCCTCGCAAGTTCGACCTCCGGCAAGGTCGAGATCGAGTCCATCGACGAGGGTCGCGACGGGCAGGTGGTCGATCGCATCATCCGCCAGGCGATCCTGACCGTCTTCCGCGCCAGGGTGCCGGGAGAGTCGTTCCGGGACGCCGTGGGCTCCTTCGACAGCGGAAGCGTCGTCCACGCCGGCGACGACATCCCCTCGGAACGCTTCGTCGAGGTCCTCTCCTCGATGCCCGAGCTACGGGCGCCGGTGGCGGCGCTGGCCGGCGGGGAGTCGCCGGCCGCCCTCGCCGCGGCGACCGAGTTCGTGCTCGAGGGCCTGCACCTCGGCAAGCGGCTCAACAAGGAGGCGGTGGGCACCCGCGCCACCTACCGGGCCCGATAGGGCCCCCGGTCCGGCCCGAGTCAGGCGCCGGTCACCCCCCGGCCTCCGCCTCCGGCCACCGCGGCTGGCAGGTCTCGCACGCATACGCCCAACGGCCGGTCAGGTCCCAGCGCCGGATCGGCGTCGAGCACCGGCCGCAGTGCTCCTGCTTGTACACGTAGCGGGTGCGGCCGTCACGGGCGGCGGGATCCCGCCGCCCGACGGTGACGATCCGCCCGGTGCGCAGCCCGGCCCGCAGCATCTTGACGAGGGTGGCCCAGAGGGCATCCCACTCCGCTCGATCCAGGGTGTTGCTCGGCCGCTCGGGATGGATGCCGTGCACGAAGAGGGACTCGGCGCGAAAGACGTTGCCGACCCCGGCCACCACCGACTGGTCCATGATCGCCACGCCGATCGGCGTCCGCCGGCGGGTCAGCTTGGCCCACGCCCGGGCGGGATCGGCCCCCGGCCGGAGCGGGTCGGGGCCGAGCCGGTCCGTGATCGCCTTGATTTCGGGGGCTTCGATCAGTTCGCAGGCGGTCGGTCCGGTCAGGTCGAAGGCGCCTTCCGGTCCCGCCAGCCGGAGCCGGACCTGCCGGACGGTGTCGCCCGCCGCAGCGCCCGCGCCCTCGACCCCGAAGAACTTCCCGAACAGGCCGAGGTGCACGTGGATCACCCTGCCGCCTTCGAAGCGGTAGAAGAGATGCTTGCCCCAGGCGTCGATCGCCTCCAGGCCCGTGCCGTCGACCAGCGCTGCGCCACCGGCGAACCGGCCCTGCGGAGACGTGACCGAGACGGCGTGGTGACCGAGCGCGGCGAACTGGTCCCGGGCGATGCGGTGAATCGTGTGACCTTCGGGCACGGCCCCAGTCTCTCATCCCCGGGCGGCCGCCCTTCCGGACCAACCACGGCGACCCGCAGGGCAGATCGAAAACTCCGTACGCGGGTGTCCCGTATCCTCCTCGACGGACTCGGGCAGTATGCCCGGCACCACACGGCGGAGAAACGATCGGAGGACGAAGTATGCGTAAGACGGGGCAGCGTCGTATCAGCGCCGCGGTCGCCACGGCGATGACGGCAATAGGCGTGGCGGGCCTCGGTGCGTTCGCGTCGCCGGCGATGGCGGCGCCGGTCCATGGCCCACGTCCTTTTGCCCAAGCCTTCTCGAAGACGGTGGGGCAAAAGAGCTCGGACGTGTCTCTCGTCATCGACGAGAAGGTCGCCGGGCAGGACATCAAGATCACCGCCAGCGGTGCGTTCGACTACGCCCACAACCTCGGGAGCCTGAAGATGAACATCGGTCTGGGCACCGGGGGTGAGTCGTTCCAGGAAATCGTGGCGAAGGGTAAGGCGTATCTCCAGCTGCCCCCCGTCGAGCAGGCGGCCTTCGGCGGCAAGCCCTGGCTTGCGGTGCCGATCGGGAGCTCGACGGGCCTCTCCGGCGAGAGCCCCACCTCGGCGCTCGAGCTGCTGCAGGCCAACGCCACCGGCGTCAAGAAGCTGGGGTCGGCGGTCGTCCAGGGGGTGGCCACCACCGAGTACCAGGCCAATATCGACCCCACCAAGGCGATGGCAAAGGCCTCGCCGCAGGTGCGAAAGGTGCTCCGGCAGGCCCTGAGCATGTTCTCCGGGGCCCACAGCCTGCCGATCCAGGTCTGGATCGACGGAGCGGACCGGATCCGCCAGATGAAGGAGACCTTCAACCTGACCCCGACCGCAGGATCGGCGCTGGCCAGCACCGGCCAGCTCAGTGTGGTGACGACGGTCGTCTTGTCGAACTACGGCGTCCCCGTCTCGGTGACGGTGCCGCCGGCCGACCAGGTCAGTCACCAGTCGCTCTCCAGCCTCGGTGCCGCGGCGGGAGCCGGGACCTCCTCCACCAGCTGACAGCAGAGCAGGGCAAAGGTCGATTGATGCGCGGGGCCGCACCCCGGCCTCGCAGGTGTGGGCGGCGTGAGGACGTAGCGTGGGGGCATGCCTCGCTTCTCGTACTCCCGCTGGGACGGGACCCAGGTCGGCTTCGAGTACGGCGCCGACGACGCCTTCAGCGAGCTGACCGACGAGCTGCTCTACCACGGCGATGTCAACCAGGCCCTCCAGCGCCTGCTCCAGCGCGGCTTCAAGGACCGCAACGGCGAGCAGATCTCGGGGATGCGTGAGCTGCTCGAGCGTCTCCGGGAGCGCCGGCGGGAGATGCTCGAGAACCATGACCTCGGCGGCGCCTACGAGGACATCGCCCAGCGACTCCGGGATGTCGTCGACCGTGAACGGCAGGGGATCGACGACCTCGTCGAGGAGGCCCGGACGTCGGGCGACCGCCGGCGGGAGGAGATCACCGACGAGGTGGCCACGGAGCGCCGGATGCAGCTCGACCTGCTCCCGCCCGACCTGGCGGGCCAGGTGCAGTCCCTCCAGCAGTACGACTGGACCAGCTCGGAGGCTCGTGAGGCCTTCGAGCAGCTGATGGACGACCTGCGGCGGGAGATGCTGCAGAGCCACTTCAACCAGATGTCCCAGGCGATGTCCGACGTGTCGCCCGAAGCCATGCAGCGCACGAAGGACATGTTCAACGAGCTCAACCGGATGCTCGAGGCCCGTGAGGCCGGGCAGGACACCGACCGCATGTTCGCCGAGTTCATGGACCAGTTCGGGGACATGTTCCCCGGCAATCCGCAGAGCCTGGACGAGCTGCTGGAGCAGATGGCGGCGCAGATGGCCGCCATGCAGCAGATGCTGAACTCGATGACGCCCGAACAGCGGGCGCAGCTGCAGGCTCTCTCCGACGCCCTGCTCGAGGACATGGATCTCCGCTGGCAGGTGGAGCGTCTCGGCGCCAACCTCCGCCAGGCCTTCCCGCAGATGGGGTGGGACCAGAGCCGGCAGCTGACCGGCTCCGACCCCCTCGGCATGGGCCAGGCGGCCGCCCTGATGAACGAGCTCGGCGACATGGACCAGCTCGAGCAGATGATGACCCAGGCCAACAACCCCGGGGCGCTCGCCGAGGTCGACATCGACCGGGCCCGCGCGTTGCTCGGCGACGACGCCGCCCGCTCGTTCGAGCAGCTGGCCAAGCTCAGCCGCCAGCTGAAGGAAGCCGGCCTGATCGACCAGCGGGAGGGGAGGCTCGAGATCACCCCCCGCGGCCTACGGCAGATCGGCCAGAACGCCCTCTCGGACCTCTTCTCGCGGCTCGTGAGGGAGAAGATGGGCCGCCACGTCGCCGACGAGGTCGGCATCGGTCACGAGCGGACCTACGAGACCAAGGCGTACGAATGGGGTGACCCGTTCAACCTGTCGATCGAGCGGACGGTCCGCAACGCCATCGCCCGCTCGGGCCCCGGCACCCCGGTGCGCCTCACCCCCGACGACTTCGAGGTCGACCGCACCGAGAGCCTGACCCGGACCTCGACGGTGCTGATGGTCGACCTCTCGCTGTCGATGGAGATGAGGGGGAACTTCCTGGCCGCCAAGAAGGTGGCGATGGCGATGCACTCCCTGATCACGACTCAGTTCCCGAGAGATTTCCTGGGCCTGGTCGGATTCGGCCA
>WQVT01000212.1 GCA_009785715.1 Acidimicrobiaceae bacterium
GCGATGACTCCACTTCAACGCAATACCCGCCACCAATCGTGAGGAAAACCTGCGCGCTCCTCACACTCCGCGTTCACCCCGCACCTACGCCCGACGTGTCGGACCTGACATCTGTCACCGAGGACTCGTGTGCCGAGACACTTCACGGACGCCGCCCGTGCTGTCACAGTTTGAGATGTGTCAACTTTCCTCCCCCCTTCGGCCACCTCCAGCCCGCCAGGTACGAACCTGGCCGCTGGCATCAGGCTCGACGGACTCGTGAAGTCCTACGGCTCCGTGCAGGCGGTGCGCGGCGTGAGCATCCAGATCGCGCCAGGCGAGACCGTTGCCATCCTCGGCCCCAACGGGGCGGGGAAGACGACGACCATCGACATGATGCTCGGCCTGGCGCGTCCCGACGCCGGCACGGTGACGCTGTTCGGCCACAGCCCGGCCGACGCCGTCAAGGCCGGCCTGGTCGGCGGGATGCTCCAGACCGGCGAGGTCATCAAGGAGCTGACCGTCCGGGAGCTCATCGGGATGATGGGCTCGCTCTATCCCCAGCCTCGGCCCGTTGACGAGGTCCTGCGGATCACGGGACTGTCCGAGCTGGCCGACCGGCGAGCCACCAGGCTCTCCGGGGGCCAGTCGCAGCGGCTCCGCTTCGCCGTGGCGCTGGTGGCCGACCCGGCGCTACTCGTCCTCGACGAGCCGACCGTCGCCCTCGACGTGGAGGGCCGCAGGGAGTTCTGGACGGCCATGCGGGCCACGGCCGCGGAGGGCAAGACGGTGGTCTTCGCCACCCACTATCTGGAGGAGGCCGACGCCTACGCCGACCGGGTCATCCTCCTGGCCCGCGGGAGGGTGGTGGCCGACGGATCCTCGGACGAGATCAAGGCCAGGGTGGGCATGAAGACCATCCGCGCCGTGATCCCCGAGGTGGATCTCGGTGCCCTCACCCGCCTGCCGGGCGTGGGCAGCGCCGACCGCCGCGGCGAGGCCGTCCTGCTGACCTGCACGGATTCCGACACCGCCCTGCGCCGCCTGCTCGCGGACTACCCGGTGGCCCGAGACATCGAGGTGCGTGGCGCCGGCCTCGAGGAGGCGTTCCTCGAACTGACCGGGGACCAGACCGACGAAGCCGATGACCCGATGAGGATGGCCTGATGAACTCGCTCACCTACACGCGTTACGAGATAATCCGCGGATTCAGGAACCGCCGTTATTTCATCTTCTCCCTGATCTTCCCGCTCATCCTGTTTCTGTTCGTCGCAGGCGCCAACCGCCACATCAAGCTCGGCGGCATCCCCTTCCCGCTCTACTACATGACCGGCATGATCGCCTTCGGGAGCATGATCGCCGTGATGGGAGGAGGGGCCCGGATCTCGGTCGAACGGCAGAACGGTTGGACCCGCCAGATGCGCATAACCCCCCTCTCGGTCCGCGCCTATTTCCGGGCAAAGATCTTGAGCGGGTACTCGATCGCCGTGCTCAGCATCATCCTGCTCGCCATCGCCGGCGTCGCCTACGGGGTGCACCTGAGTGCCGGGGGCTGGGCGACGATGGTCGGCCTCGTCCTGGTCGGCCTGATCCCCTTTGCGATCATCGGGATCCTCCTCGGGCACCTGCTCTCGCCCGACTCGTTGGGCCCGGCCCTCGGCGGGCTCACCAGCCTCTTCGCCCTGCTCGGCGGGGCGTGGGCGCCATTG
Source organism: Acidimicrobiaceae bacterium (assembly GCA_009785715.1). Taxonomy (GTDB): domain Bacteria; phylum Actinomycetota; class Acidimicrobiia; order Acidimicrobiales; family Palsa-688; genus WQVT01. The sequence continues at coordinate 1,689 of WQVT01000212.1, forward strand.
GCCACCGGCGGGGTGTTCCTCGACATCGTCAAGCTGCTTCCCTCGTACTGGCTGGTCGAGGCCGGCAAGACGGCCCTCGGCAACCAGGGCTGGCCGGCGGAAGGCTGGATCGTGATCGTCGTGTGGACGCTCGTCACGCTCCGCCTGGCGATGTTCGTCTACCGGCGGGATACGAGCCGGGTCGTGGCCTAGCGGCACGCCTCGTCGCTCGAGGGCAGGTGGCTCGCGTAGTACGCCATCTCCACCCGGTGCAGCTCACGAAGCACCAGCGGATCACCCTGCGGATCGGCACGGAAGGCGAGCTCGAAGAGCGATCCGACCATCGTGATCAGGATCATATAGATCGGGATCTCGAGCCGAACGCCGGTTATCTCCTCGATCGTGCGCTGGCACCGCTCCGCCAGCAGGCGGTGGTAGTGGCGGTGGATATCGAGGACGGCCTGGGGGCCTCGGGTGTCGAACCACAGGTCCCGCAGGCCCGGGCGCCGCCGGAAGATGGCCAGGAACGCCTCGTCGCTGTTGGTGACGAACTCCGGCCACGACGCTGCTCCGGACGTGGTTTGCTCGGTCTCGGCGAGAACCTCCGCCATGAATCGTTCCGCTACAGCGGCAATGATCGCGTTGGCATCCGGAAAATAGTGGTAAATCGTCCCGATCGAGGTGTCCGCGGAGGTGGCAATGGCGCGCACCGTGAACTGCCCGCTACGCGGCCCGTGGCGATCGATCAACTCCTCTGCGGCGACCACGATGCGCTCCCTGCGCTCACGTCCCCGTCGCTGCGGGGGAACCCTCGAATGCGGTCCCTCACCCTCTGTCAGGTCACCGACCACCAGCGTGACAGTAGGCGGTCAGGAGCCACCCCGGCGGGTGGACCGGAGCGGGCCGCTCGACGAACCCGGAACGAGGAGGGAGGGGAGGGCTCAGCCCCGTCCGATGAAGGGCATGGCGTTGGCCATGACGGTCATGAACAGCACGTTCGTGTCGAGCGGGAGGCTGGCCATGTAGCTCACCGCACGGCCGACGTCGGCGACGTCCATGCGGGCTTCGGCGGGAACCGATGCGCCGGCGCCGCCCCCCAGCCGGGCCGTCATCGCGGTGCCGGCATTCCCCACGTCGATCTGGCCGCAGGCGATGTGGTAGTCCCGGCCATCCAGCGAGGTCGACTTCGTCAACCCCGTGACGGCGTGCTTGGTGGCGGTGTAGGCCGGCGAGTTCGGGCGGGGTGTATGGGCGGAAATCGACCCGTTGTTGATGATCCGGCCGCCCTGAGGGTCCTGGTCGCGCATGATCCGGAAGGCCTCACGGGTGCAGAGGAACAGGCCCGTCAGGTTCGTCGCCACGACCCGGTTCCACTCGGCGAGGTCGATCTCGGGCATGGGCACCGCCCGCATCGAGATGCCGGCGTTGTTGAACAACACGTCCAGGCGGCCGTACGTCCTGATCGTCTCGTCGAAGAGGTGGAGGACCGATTGCTCCTCGGTGACGTCGGTGACGACACACAGGGCGTTGCCCCCGTCTGCCTCGATCTTCGCCCTCGTCTCCTCTATGGCCGCCTCACGGCGTCCCGCGCAGACGACCGAGAAGCCGTCGGCCGCCAGGGCCAGGGCCGACACCTGGCCGATCCCGCTCCCCGCCCCGGTGACGATCGCCACCCGTGGGGCGGCCGTTGCAGACGTGTCGCTCATCGGCGAGCCACCGTAGCCTCCTGCCGGGGCCGGGGCCTTTGCCGGGCCCGCTGCCCGGTGTGACGCGGCGCCGGCCGCCCCGGCCGGCCGTGCGGGCGGGTCGTAGAATCGAGGCATGCCGCGCTCCGCTCCCCTGCCCGGCCGCGACGGCGGCGCCCGCCAGGCACACCGCGAAAAGCTGGTCGACATGATCTCGAGCTACAAGGGGGACGTGAGCCAGACGCCGTGGCCGGCGCAACTCGCCGCGCTCGATGCCGGCGAGCCCGTGATCGTCGGCAGCTGGCAGGTGCTCCCCGAATTCCGCCCGCCCGGGGTCGGCATGACCTCCAGGCTGCGGATCGAGCCGGACGGCCAGGTGGTCGAGCTGAGGGACTAGCCCTCCTTGGCGAACAACCCGACCGGGCAGGAGACCCCGGTCGAGTGGACCGGGCAGTAGCCGCCGGGGTTCTTGGCCAGGTACTGCTGGTGATAACCCTCCGCGTAGTACCACGGCCCCGCCGAGCCGATCTCGGTGGTGATCTCGCCGTAGCCGGCCTCCTTGAGCCGGATCTGGAAGGCGTCCCGTGAGCGGACGGCTGCGTCGGCTTGGGCCGGGGTGAGCGTGTAGATGGCGCTGCGGTACTGCGAGCCGACGTCGGCGCCCTGACGCATGCCCTGCGTCGGATCGTGCTCCTCCCAGAACGCCTCCAGCAGGCTCCCGTAAGCGATCTGCGCTGGATCGCTGATCACCAGGACGGCCTCGGCGTGGCCGGTCTGCCCGGTGCAGACTTCCTCATAGGTCGGGTTCGGCGTGAAGCCGCCGGTATAGCCGACCGCGGTGCTCCACACGCCCGGCAGGTTCCAGAAGACCTGTTCCACCCCCCAGAAGCAGCCGGCGGCGAAGACCGACCGCTCGAAGCCTTCGGGGAAGGGGGGCACGATCGTGTGCCCGTTGACGAAGTGCTTCGTCGGGATCACGAGCGGATCGGGGCGGCCGGGCAGCGCGCTGGCCGCGTCCACCATCTCGGTCTTGTGTCGGAAGAGGAAGGCCATGGCACCAGCGTACGGGGCGCTTGGGCGAGAGTTGGCCGGGCCGACGAACGGCCCGGCCACGCCGGCGCCCCACCGGCGCCGGCGTCCCTCAGATACCGCTCATCGACACGTCGGCGATGGCCAGCGTCAGGCCGGCGGCCGACGAGGGGAGGCGCTCGAGGTCGTTGCCGATCCCCACGATCCCCGCCAGCATCCGCTGGATCGTGGAGGCGATCGTCAGCTCCCGGACGGGGCCCGCCAGCGCCCCGCCCCGAACGAGGACGCCTTCCGCCCCGACCGAGAAGTCGCCGCTGACCGGGTTCACCCCCGAGTGGATGCCGGACACCGACTGGACGAGGAGGCCGTCGCCGATGTCGGCCAGGATCTGCTCGGGATCGCGGGAGCCGGGGACCAGGCTGAGTGCGCGGCAGCCGCTGCCGGGCCCGCTCTTGAACCCGCCCCGCACCGCCGAGGCGGTCGACGCCGTCCCGGCCCGCCGGGCGCTGTAGGTGTTGTAGAGGAAGCGCTGCAGGACGCCATCGGAGATGAGGACGTTGCGGCGGGTGGCGAGGCCCTCGGCGTCGTAGGGGGACGCCCCGTACGCCTCCGCGTCGGTGGGGTCGTCGACGAGCGTGACGCCGGCGACCGACACCGCCTCGCCGAGGCGCTCCGCAAAGAGCGACCGACCCTTGAGCACCGCCTCGCCCTGCAGGGTCCCGCCGAGCACCGAGAGGAGCGTGGCGGTGATGCGCGGCTCGAGCACCACCGTCAGGTGCTCGGAGCGGGGCTTGGTGGCGCCGAGGAGGCGGGTCGAGCGCTCCACGGCGTCGCCTGCCGCCTTCGAGAGGTCGAGC
>WQVT01000213.1 GCA_009785715.1 Acidimicrobiaceae bacterium
CGCACCCTGCGGCGCCTGCAGGAAAAGGGCACCGCGAGAAGAACGAGGAGTCGACGAGGGAGGAATTCTGGAGATCGAGCTCACGCCCATCGACGCCAGAAACAAGTTCATAATCCAGGTTGGCCTTCGCCAGCTCCTTGGTGATGTGAGCCCGTCGATCGAGAGACCGCGTTAAATTAATGACGTAGGCGTGCATGTTTGAGCTCAAGGGGTCAGCTGGCTGGTCGCGAAACGGGCTTCGCGGTCAAATCTCAGGCGGGCGGATGCGGCGACAAGGCGGGCACGTGGGACGAGGAGCGAGGCTGCGAGCGTGACATCGAGAAGATGTGGAGTCGCCTCACCCGCTCCCGTCTCTGTGAAGGACGAGAACACGGAATAGGCAATGAGAAAGAGGGCCAGGGCGCGGGTTACCCCGGGTGGTCTTCGCAATGCCAACAAGACCAGGATCAGGAATGACAGACCCAGGAGGACGCACCCGACAACCCCTTGATTTTGATAGGTTGCGATCCAGCTACTGTCAATGGGAAGACCATTCTCTCCGGGGACGCCGTTCTGAACAGAATCATTGGTCATGCCGGATCCAAGCAGCTTGTTCGTCTCGGGGCGGGGCTCAGAGAGAACCATGTGCCAATAGCTGGTGCGGCCCGAAAGGCTACCGATAGCCTCTGAACTCTGACCCCGTATCAACCACGAGGATACGAGTGGCGAGAGAGGCAGAAGGACCGTGAGTGCCACGACAATGACGACCAAGAAGGCTTGCCGCACGCGACGGTTCGACATAAAGAGGCTCAGACCCGCCACGAGGAGGCCTATCAACAACCCGATCAAGGCGGTACGGGTGTGGCTCGCGATCAGCCCGAACAATCCCAGGCCAATCAGGAGAAGTGCCGGTTTACGGCGGACGGCCCCACATGCCCACAGGATGATGATGAGTCCCGTCAACTCTGCCATGTAATGCCCGACCGCGGTGGCAGGCAAAGGCCAAATCGCGCCGTCGAGCCGAGCACTCCCGTAATTGAGTGAGAACGCTTTGGATGGCGAGATGGCAAACCCCAAGACCAATGAGACGAGGATACAGGATAAGACGATGAGTTGGCTTCTTACCAATACGAGCCCCCTGTCGCGCCACCAGGGCGTCAGGAGCCAGAGCACAGCAACGAAGCCAATGAGTCGGAATCCCCGATACGCGGTTCCAAAACTGACGAGTCGGATACTCATCATCACGGATAGCGTAGCGAGGACGGTGAAAATGCCCAGGAATAGGTTGGGACGAATCAGGAGGTTCCTGTTGACCGTTAGAGCCAGCAGAAGAGCAACAGGTAATGCGCCCTGGGTGATCACCTGAAATACCGGGTGTGGCAACGGAATCACCGATCCGGTAGCCGGACTTCCAATCCCGTTCAAGAACAGGAGACCCCATATCACGGCCACACGCCGCAGACTTCTGTCCGCCTGGGCCGTCGCGCTTCGCGCCGGGCTGGTGAGCCTGTTCACGGAGCCGTAGCCTCGACGACCGGACCTGCGCACGCTCTGCGGCTCACTGCCCTGACGCCTTGAGGACCTCGAACAGACCGTCTCCAGGCTCAGCCGAGGTGCCGCGAACTGCCGCTGGGAGTCCCGAGCTGTAGTCCTCCCGATCGGTTCCAATGAGGATCCCTGAGAGGATGGCTATACGAGCATGACGGAGCTGCGTGGCAATCGCTTCGATGCTGGACCTCGTCGCCTCGCCGGCTCGGATCATCACGACGGCTTTGCCCACCGAAGCCGCGAGGTGATCCGCTCCGACTGCAGAATCCACAGTGGCCAGAACGAGCGTCACGTCAGCGTCCTCGGTGACGGACGGATCTGCCATCCGAGTAGGGTCTGGCGCGGCGACCACCAAGGAGATCTGTTGCCCTCTCAAGGAGACGGTCTGCGGCGCCCCAGAATCCCCTTTTGCGCGGAGGAGCGCCCTCAGAGGCCGATCCTCTGCTGCGTCAGCGAGGACCACCCGCTTTCCCTCCGACGCCAAGCGGTACGCGAGCGCCGCGAGGGAGATTGCGGCCGGTTCGGCGGAGCCGATCTCGACCAGCGCCAGCGATCCGTCCGGGACACCGCCAAGATGAGCATGGAGCCGGTGCACGACCGACTTCAGGGCGGGCGACGGCCGACTAAGCCGGCGTCGCAGCCGAAACGCCTTCCAACGGTTCAAGCCAGCCGCCTTACGCTCAACTCCACCGGTGCGCCGAGCGCCGCAGCGACATCGGAGCGGGCACGCACCCGGTCGGACAGCAATTCACTCAGGATCACGATCGCGATTCCAAAGGCGAGGCCGCCGAACAATCCGGAGAGTCCGTCTTTGACGGCCTTCTTCTTAGCCGATACCGGTAGGACGTAGGCCTTATCGAGGACGATGCTGTCGCGGATCGCTGCAGACTGGCCCTCCTCGTCCTGGGCGATTTGCCCGCGCAAGGTGGTGATCTGCCCAAAATCGGTCGCCTGCTGCAGCGGGTTGGCGCTGGAACCCGGGTTCCGCTTCGCTTGGAGCGACAGAACTTGCGCCTTGAGCGAGCCAATCTCGTCGTTCGTCGTCTTTTGCTCGAGCTGGGCTCGAATCTTGAGGAACGCCTGGGCCACGGCGTTTGCCCTGGTCTCCGCTTCGGCTGCCGTCGTGCCATTGGCATTGATCGTCAGGATCGAACTGCCAACGCCTGAGCCCTTGTAGGAAAAGACCGGCTCGTTGGGATTGAGGTGAAGAATCCTCATCGCAGCTTCACCCACCGTCTGAGTCTCCAGCAAGCTGACCTCATTGGCCATCCCGGTGGCGGGATCGGTTCCGGGCAATTCGACCAGATAGAGCTGGGAGACCGCCGTTGCCTTATGTGGGAGCACCACATGGAGACTCGCACCGATGACCAACCCGGCGAAAGCAGTCGCAAGCCAGAGCCGCTTCCGTCGCTTGGCTGCTGCTTTCAGCGATCGGATGCTCACCGGCGGACCGGGGTCGTACGCCGGATCCTCGTATTCCTGTGCCGTGAACACGTCGAGCGCCCGGTCGGTCAAGCCCGCCATCTCACCCTTCCTGTGGCATTCGTTGCGGATCTGACATGCGTCGTTGGTACCGACGCTCGTCCCTGGTTGGTCCCCGGAACCTGCCAGCCCGCGGACATGAATTCTGGCAACGAACCGACGGTGGCGTCGCTCCGGTCGGGATTCACCACGATGATCCCTTGGATGCCAGGCCCCCCGCTCGCGCTGGCCAGCGCGACGCGAGCGAGGTCGTCAGCTACGGCGAATCCCGAGGAGACGGAGAGGATGGTCGGCCCGCCGGCGACACTCAGGTCAGGATGCGAAGGGTCGACGGCGAGCACCGAAACGAGCAGCTGCGCCTCGCCCGAGGGTGGCTCATTGCTCCACCGGTTGGCAGGACGCAGCTGGCCGTCGACGGTCTCGTTCTCAGGACCCAAGGTGAGCATGGAATTCACGTGATCAGAGGCACGGAGGGCGGCGCAAGCGGCGCTCAGGGACTCGAGCGCTGGATCATCGCCTAGGGCCAGTCGCGTAGGAATGCCCGATTCGGCCGCGAAGAGCGCGAGTTGCGGCCCGGAAGACAGGGCGGCCCGGTCACCAACGAACGAGACCACGTAGACGGTGAAGCGTGCGTCGAAGTCATTGGGAAGCAGATTCCGGAGCACCTGACGCAACTTCCACGCGTTTGCAGCCGACGAATCGAAGTGCTCCAGTAAGTGCCTCCAGTCGGCGATGTTCTTGTAAGGGTCTGCCTCCAAAGAGGCCAGAATCGGCGCGCCAATAGATCCTGCAATCTGGTCACGCCGGCGTAGGCGGCCATCAGACCCCGCGCGGACAAGGATGATGGCCGAGCCAACGGCGACGCCACCCACCAGCCCGAGCAAACCGTAGAGCACGAGGAGACGGGTCTTCGACTTACCCGGAATAGCCGCTGGGGGCTGGATTATGCTCGTCGACCCGCTGACGGCCTTGTTGGTCTCGACGTAGCGCTGATATTCCTTCGTGACTGCACCGACCAGCTGGATGGCTCGTTCTGAGCTCGCCGCGTGAGCCTCGATACGAAGGACGTTTGCAGCTGGGCCCGAGGCCACAATGGCGTGTTTGAGTTGGTCAGGGGGTATCGGAGGCGATACCGCCGCCGCCGCCGGTGTCAGGACACTGCTACTGGTGACGATGATCTCCTGCGTCTGCGTGTCCGACCCAGTGGTATCAGCGCCTGCTGCGGTCGGCCCGGGCAACAAGACTTCGGCGGCGGCGCGGGCCTCCGGGACGTGGTGTTCTGCCAGGGCCAAACCGGCGAGAGCGCCGAGTCCCGCGATCACCGTCACGGCAACCCACCGACGGCACAAAACGGCCAGCGACTCTCGCAGATTGAGGGGTTGCTCTCTCATGGGCATTGGTCCCCATGAGGCAGATTGTCGTTCATGGAGTTTCGTGCCAGCGAGCTGTGCTTCGAACGCTCTGCTGTATTGCGGGTGGCGGCAAGGATCTCCTGTTCCTTTCGTCATCCGTAAGAGTCGACGGATCCGGCCGTGATACAGGGCGGCTACGACCCTTGCCCGTCCGGGTCGTGACCAACGAGGACACCGGATCGGATCGCCACGTTGACCTCGCGGAGTTGCCGGCGAACGGCGTCGAGTGCGGTGGTGCTGGCCCGGCCGGCGCCGACCATGACCACCGCGTCCCTAGCCCAAGCCGCGATGTGGTCGGCTCCGAACGCCTGGTCAGCTGATGCCAGCAGAAGTGTGGCGTCGGCGACGTCGCCGACCTCCGGCACTGCCATCTGAGCGGGGTCGTCCGGTGCCACGAGCAGCCCCACGGGTTGCCCTTGGATCGAAACCGGACGAACCATTCCTGTGCCTCCGTCGGCGCCCAGGAGCGTACCGAGAGGCCTGCCTTGGCCGACGTCTGCGACGACGACGCGTTTGCCGTCCGATGCGAGGGAACTCGCCAGGGCGGCAATCGCAAGCACAGCAGGCCCGGTGGCGTTGATCTCCACCAGAGCCAGCGCCCTGCTGTCAGTGGACTCGAGCTGGGCTCGTAGCCGGCGTTCCAGCAGTTGGAGCGTCGAACTCGGCCTTCGCAGGCGCCATCGAAGCCGAGCCGCCCTCCACCGAGTAACGACGGAAAGCCCGGGCTGTGGCGCAGCCGCCAGGGTGGGCGCTGGCTCGCCATCCGGATCGGCTGCCAACCCTGCCGGTCGGCCAACCTCCAGGCGGCC
>WQVT01000214.1 GCA_009785715.1 Acidimicrobiaceae bacterium
GCGCGCCTCGGCGTCGGTGACCGCACGGGACCCCGCCTTCTGCCAGGGAACGTTGGCGACCATCATGATCACCCGGTCGAGGCCGAGCGCATGGCGGGCGTTCACGGCGGCCACCAGGTGCCCCACGTGGATCGGGTCGAAGGTCCCCCCGAAGACTCCGATGCGTTCACCCATTCGTTGGCGACGATACGGGAATCAGCAAGGGGACGCTGATGGAAGTGGGCTTAGGAGGCGCTGGCCCGGTACTCGTCGATCGCATCAGCAGGCACGTGAGCGATGCCCTTGACCATCACGTAGCGGATCTGCCGCTCGTAGATCAGGCGAAGAACTTCTTTGGTAGGAACATCAAGGCGCCTGGCAGCCTCAGGTGCTCGTAGAAGTTCAGCGGCCATCTCCACCTCCGAACGGGTGATCGAACCCAAGCCTACGGCTGAGAATCGCAATCTGTTCTTCCAGCTGAACCACGACAGCGAGGTGATCACTAGCGACCAAAGCGCTTCCAGCGTCCTCGAGGGCAGCCAACAGCTCCAGCGCCTCCTCGAGGTCGTACCGCACCTCACGAGGCGGCTCGTCAGATTCCATGTAGGCACGGTAAGGGTCGGGTGTGACCGTGCTCCTCGAGCCCGAGAAAAGTTGCGTTGCGGTAGTCGAGCAGTTCGGCCACCCTATTGGGATGGATTCAACCGTCGCCGCTCCCCAGTCAAGTGGGGCCTGGACGCCGGACCGCTGGCGTCGGCTGCCGGCGGCCCAGCAGCCCGATTGGCCCGACACCCACGCCCTCGAGCAGTCGCTCAAGACGCTGGCCACCCTGCCCCCCCTCGTCTTCGCCGGCGAGGCCCGGGACCTGCACGGGTCGCTTGCGTCGGTGGCCGAGGGCAAGGCGTTCCTGCTGCAGGCGGGGGACTGTGCAGAGTCCTTCTACGAGTTCGCCGCCGACAACATCCGGGACAAGTTGAAGGTCATCCTCCAGATGGCGGTCGTCCTGACCTACGGGGCGGGCGTGCCGGTCGTCAAGGTGGGGCGCATCGCGGGCCAATTTGCCAAGCCCCGAACCTCACCCACCGAGAAGGTCGGCGACCTCGAGCTCCCGTCCTTCCGCGGGCACATCGTCAACGACGACGCCCCGACGCCCGAGGCCCGCCGCCCCGACCCCTCCCGCCTGATCGCCGCCTACCACCAGTCGGCATCGACCCTCAACCTGCTGCGGGCGTTCACGAAGGGCGGCTTCGCCGACCTGTCGCGGGTGCACGTGTGGAACCAGGACTTCGTGGCCTCGAGCCCGTCCGGCCGGCACTACGAGGCCCTCGCCAACGACATCGACAGCGCCCTGCGGTTCATGAAGGCGTGCGGGATCAGCTTCACCGACCAGGCGCTGCACCAGGTCGACTTCTGGACCAGCCACGAGGCGTTGATCCTCGGCTACGAGGAGGCCCTCACCCGCCGCGACTCGCTCACGGGGGACTGGGTGGACACCTCGGCCCACATGGTCTGGGTCGGTGAGCGCACCCGCCAGCTCGACGGGGCGCACCTCGACTTCCTCTCCGGCATCTCGAACCCGCTCGGCGCCAAGATCGGGCCGAACGCCACCCCCGAGGAGGTCGTCGGCCTGTGCGACCGCCTCGACCCCGACCGCGTGCCGGGGCGGCTGACGCTCATCAGCCGGCGGGGCGCCGACAAGGTGCGCGACGGCCTGCCTGCCCTGTTGCGGGCCGTCCGGGACTCCGGGCACCCGGTGGTGTGGGCCTGCGACCCGATGCACGGCAACACCTTCACCGCGGCCGACGGGCGCAAGACTCGTCACTTCGACCGCGTGCTGGCGGAGATCACCGAGTTCTTCAGCGTCTGCAAGGAGGAGGGCGTCTGGCCCGGCGGCATCCACGTCGAGCTCACGGGCGACAACGTCACCGAGTGCCTGGGTGGCGCCGACGAGATCGCCGAGGAGCACCTCGAGCTGCGCTACACCACCACCTGTGACCCCCGCCTGAACGGTCGCCAGTCCGTCGATCTGGCCTTCCGGGTCGCCGAGCTGCTGCGCCGGTAGGCCACCGGCACTTCACCGAACGTTTGCCGGGCCGCCCCCCTGACGGCAGCGGGGCGTTCGCCGGAGAAGGAGATCCTCGGGGCGTGGACGAGTGCTGTGGGCTGACCCGCCGGACCTTCGATCAGCTCTCGACGGCGTCGGCGGCCGACCTGGTCGCGCCGCTCGTCACGCCTCCGGAGTCCCCCAACGGCTCGGCCGGCTTCTTCCCTCAGGACCTGGAGCTCGTGACCGTCACCGACACGTCGTTCGTCCTGACCTGGTTCACCGGAAGCTCCCCCGGCCCGGCGACGCCCCACCTGCCGCACCGGGAACCTCTTCCGGTCCCCACCGACGGGGTCGTGCGCTACGGGACCGACCCCGACCACCTCGACCACCTCGTCACGGAGTCCGGCGGGGAGACCGCCTACCACTACGTCGAGGTCACCGGGCTGGCGCCGGGGACGACCTACCACTACCAGGCGCGCTCCGGCGGGGTGGCCGCCACGTCACGCCGGCTACCCGAGCTCACCTTTCCCGCCGGCGGGCTGCACCTGCCCGGCACGCCGAGCGACGAGGAGCTGGACGCCATCCTGCGGGCCATCCTCTCGACCGGGAGGAGCCACGACGCCTCCCCCGGCTCGGTGACGACCCTGGTCCCCCCTCCGGGGCGCCACCTCTTCACGGTGGCGCTCAGCAACGACCTGCACACCGGGGAGACGGTCAGCGGCCTCGCCGTCGCCGACTTCCCACCGGGCTTCTCGCAGGACCCCGGGCTGCCCGCCTACCCGGTGGTGATGGGCTCGTCGATGGTCGGGGACGTCGCGGCGCGGGGAGCCGGCATCCTGGTGGTCGCCGGCGACCTGACGTCCGAGGCGCTGCCGGCGGAGCTGCGCGACTCTCGCGACCTCCTCGACCGCTTCGGCACCCTGACGCTGTCGGGTGCGCTGTCTCCGGGTGCGTACGTGGTGGCCCGTGGGAACCACGACCAGCCGAAGACGGGCCCCGCCTACGCCGCCTGCCCGCCGGTCGGCACGACCGGCTACCACGACTGCCTGCCCGCCGTCTACGACCTCCCCCAGGGCCGGCTCACGGCAACCGAGTTCTCCGGGCTGCGACTGGTCGGGCTGGACACGACCATCCTGCACGGGCACGGCGGGGCGATCGACGACGCACAGTTTGTGGCGTTCCGTGACGTCCTGGCGGAGGACCCCGACCGGCCCACGCTCGTCTTCGGGCACCACCCCGTCACCGACGAGTCGGCGTACACCACGATCGCCGGGCCGGGCTTCGACCTGAACCGGGCCGACGCAGCGCGCCTGGAGGCGCTCTACGCCACCACGCCGGGGGTCTTCTTCCACCACGCCGGCCACACCCATCGCAACCTGCGCACCGCCTCGCCCACCGCCCCGGGGGTCGAGTTCCTCGAGGTGGCCGCCATCAAGGAGTACCCGGGCGGGTTCACGCTGCTCAGGGTCTACGAAGGCGGCTACATGGCGAACTTCTACAAGTCGTCGTCCGCCCTCGCCCGACAGTGGAGCCACACCACGAGCGGCGAGTACTTCGGCCTGTACCCCGCCTACACGCTCGGCGGACTGGCGGACCGGAACCACGTCGTCGCCCGGGACTTCTCCGGCCTCGGTTCGGCAGGCCCGCCGGCCGCCGGGCTACGCGCCACCGGGCCCCGCGCCACCGGCGGGCGGGGGTCCGAGTAGGAACCGCGGAGACCGGGCACAGGTCGGGGATACCCCACACCGGGACCGTCGCCCGCTATCAAGGGGGGCCATACCTCACTCCCGGTGAGGCTCGGATGACGGAGGGAATGATGGATCAGACCCGCCCTCGAGAGCATCGGCAGGCGCCCGAACCGGCGCCGGGACGGGCGTCGGGCTCGGGCCGTTCGTGGCGGGGCCGGCGCGGCCGACTCGGCCTCTGCCTGGTCGGGGCGGCGATCCTGGTGGCGTCGGGGTGCGGGCGGGGGCGCTCGCAATCGACCGAAACGACGTCCACGACCGAGGCGCGCCCGCCGGCGACCGTCGCCAGCACCAACTGCCCGCTCACCGGAGAGCCGGCGCCGGGGGGGAAGGTGCCGCAGCGCCCCGCGCTGGCGGTGAAGATCGACAACGCGCCCGCGGCCCGGCCGCAATTCGGTCTCGGCACCGCCGACATCGTCTACGAGCAGCCGGTCGAGGGCGGGCTCACCCGCTACATCGCGATCTTCCAGTGTCACGACGCGGAAAAGATCATGCCCATCCGCTCCGGACGGCTGATCGATCCCGAGCTCCTGAGCCAGTTCGGTGAGCACCCTCTCTTCGCCTATTCCGGTGCCATCCAGCCGGTGATCGACAAGGTCGCCGCCTCACCGTTGATCGACGTCGGGGCGAACCAGGCCCCGAACGCCTATCACCGGGATTCGAGCCGGAGCGCCCCCCACAACCTCTACAGCTCGACCGCCGAGCTCTACGCCGCCGGGGCTGCGAAGGGGGCCGCCGAGACCCCGCCGCCACCCGTCTTCCATTACGGATCGCTGCAGTCGCATCAGGCCGCCGCGTCGGTGAACATCGCCTACGCGGCGTCGAATGTCACCTGGACCTGGGAGTCGGGCGCAGGCCACTGGTCGCGCAGCTATCGCGATACTGGGCCGGCCACGCTCGGGGGCGGCGGCCAGGTCAGCACCGCCAACATCGTCGTCCTGAAGTGCCACCTCTACGAGAGCCCGTACATCGAGGACGCCACCGGTGCGCACGAGAACCTCCTGACGCTCACCGGCTCGGGCGTGGCTCAGGTGTACCGAAACGGCTCCGTGATCGACGGCCGCTGGGAGCGACCGAAGCTCTCCGACCTCACCGAACTGGTCAACGACGCGGGCCAGACCATCCGGCTCACTCCCGGCCAGACCTGGATCGAGCTCGTGCCGAGAGACGTGAGCGTCACCGTCACGCGCTGAGCCGATCTGCTTTCCGCCGCTTGCAGTCATCTCATGTACTATCAACCCGTGCGTGTCGTGATGGTCGATGCTCCCCCTGACCTGATCGCCGAGCGGCACCGCCTCGGCCTCGACAAGTCGGACGAGGTCTGGGAGGGCGAGTACCACATGGTCCCGCCGGCGAGTTCCGCACACGGCGATATTCAGTCCGGCCTCGTCGAGGTGTTGAGGCCGGTGGCGAGGAGCGCCGGTCTGGAGTTGGTGGCCGAGAGGGGCGTCTTCGATCC
>WQVT01000215.1 GCA_009785715.1 Acidimicrobiaceae bacterium
GCACTGGCCCCCAACTACCGGCACCGTTGGTGGCTCGCCGACCTGTTGGGTGGCCGACCCGCCGACTACGAAGCGTGGATCGAGTGACTGAGCCAAACAGTGTCAGGCACGTACGAAGAAGCGGCGTTGGCTGGGCATCGGCGTGGTCCTCTTCCACGAGTTGAACCGGCCGGGCCTGGGGAACGGCTTGTACGTACAGCCCGCGGTCGGGTGCTCATCATCGGTGGAGGTTTTGGGGGTGTGACCGTGGCCCGCCGGCTGGGCTGGCGCGGCGCAACCATCGTCAACGTCCAAAACTCGATGCTGTTCACCCCGATGCTCCCTGAAGTGGCAGGGGGCGTCATCGAGATGCGGAACGTCATGACTCCGCTGGCGATGGCGTGTCCCCACGCCGAGATCATCCCTGGCCGGGTCACTGACCTGGCCCTTGAGGATCGCTGCGCAGAGGTAGAGACTGACGGGGGCGTGCGCATGCACATCGAGTACGAGCACGTTGTGGTCGCCGTCGGTGCCGTGCCTCGTACTCTCCCGATTGCCGGGCTTACTGATAACGCCGTCGGATGCAGCACCGTGCTCGATGCGCTGTACTTGCGCAATCAGCTGCTACGGATGCTAGCGGCTGCAGAGATGGAGCCAGACCTCGAACGTCGCCGTCGGCATCTGACCTTCGTCTTTGTCGGCGCAGGCTTTGCCGGCGTCGAGGCGCTCGCCGAGCTGCACAACTTGGCCCAAGACGCTCTGCGCTATCACCCGACACTGCGCGATGTTCGCCAGCGGTGGATCCTGGTCGATGCGGCGCCCACCATCCTGGGCCAGATTCCTTCGCGGCTGGGACAGTACGTCCACGATCGACTCGTGCAACGGGGTGTGGAATTGCGGCTTGGCACTCGTCTGGTGAGCGTCGTTGATGGACGGGTAGCACTCAGCGACGGCACCGAATGTGACGCTGGAATGCTCGTTTGGGCTGCCGGAATCAGGGCGAACCCAATCGTCGCTCGCTTCGGCCTTCCTCTCGACGAGCGGGGTCGTGTACGCGTCAGGTCGACGTTGCAGGTCGTAGGCTACGAAGACGTGTGGGCCCTTGGCGATTGCGCAGCAGTCCCCAACCCGGCGACCCAGGGTCGAATCGACCCGCCCACCAGCCAGCACGCGCTGCGTCAAGGCCAACGTCTCGGGAAGAACCTCATCGCTGCCCAGGAAGGCCTCGGCCTCGACCCCTACAACTTCCGGTCCTTGGGACAGGTAGCCACTCTCGGGCGCAGGGAAGGTATCGCCGACCTTCGCGGCCTTCATCTGAAGGGGCTGTCCGGCTGGCTCGCGGCCCGTGCGGTCCACGTGATGCAGGTTCCTCGCGTATCCCAGCGGATCGGCGTGCTCGGCAACTGGATCGCTTCCCTGCTCTTCCGCGGCAGTCTTGTGACCGTGGCCGGTCTGGTCGATGCCCCCTCTCTGAGCACTGGGTCGACTTCGCCGGTTGCGAGCCCGGTCCGCCTGCCCGCCCCCTCGAGCCCTGTCCCGAAGATCGAGGAGCGCGCGTACCGCAATGAATGAACGACGGTCGGTGTCATCGAGCACGGTTTCTCCTTCTCGCAACGACCTACAGGCAACCGAGGTCGAACGGCGCGAGTACGGGAGGGCCGCCAGGAAAAGAGTAGGACGCAGCGACCTTGGCGGTTGGTCGCACGACGACCGCCAGCAGAACCCACTGCAGACGCTCTTTGCCCAGAACGCGATACGGGACCCGTACCTCCTTCCCTTGCGGTACCAACGCATGGCCATCTCGGCCTGGAATTACTACCGTGGCGCCGCCGCGGTGATGGCAGCCGACCTGGCGTCGCAGCCAAACAGCGGACTCATGGTCCAACTGAGCGGCGACGCGCAGGTCCTGAACTTCGGTCTATGGGCCACGCCGGAGCGGAACCTCTTGTTCGACCTGCGAGACTTCGACGAGACCCTGCCCGGACCGTTCGAGTGGGACGTGAAGCGCCTCGCCGCCAGCCTGGTCGTCGCTGCCCGCGACAGCGGGCTGAAGAAGTCGAGGGCTACCGCCGCGGTCACGTCGGCCGTAGAGGCATACCAGCGACGCATGCACCGCTACGCTGCCATGCCCGAGCTGGATGTCTGGTACGAAGGCACACGGGTGCGCCAGTTCGTCGGCCACTTCGAGACGGCCGATCGGGGCCGGGTGACGGTTCACATCGAAAAGAAGCAGCGACACCGCACAAGCCGGGGAGCGTTCATGAAGCTCACCACGGCGGCCGGCGGGCGGCCTCGGATTACCGAAGATCCGCCAATCCGAGTGACCGTCGCCGACGAAGAACAGGAGGATCTGGTCGACCAGCTTTTCGCCGGATACCGCCAGACACTCCAAGAGGATCGCCGGATGCTCTTCGATCGATTCATCGAGGTCGATAGTGTCCGCCAGGTGGTGGGCGTCGGGAGCGTCGGGATGCGTGTCTACCTCGTCCTCTTCCAGGGGCGCACCGGTGCGGATCCGTTGTTTCTCCAGGTGAAGCAGGCCGGTCCTTCGGTGTATGAGAGCGTTCTCGGACCCAGTGAGCACGACAACCACGGCGCCCGGGTGATCAGCGGCAAACGGCTCATCCAGAGCGCTACAGACACCCTCATCGGATGGGGGTCGTTCGAAGGAAACGACTACTACGTGCGGCAGTTCCGCGACATGAAGATCATCGCCACGACGTCGCTGATCGCTCCTTACTTGAGCCAGTTCGCCGCTGCCTGCGGGGAGACGCTGGCCCGCGCCCACGCCAGGACCGGGGATCCCATGGCTATCGACAGCTACATCGGGAAGGGGACCAAGTTCGTCGACGCTCTCGGCCGGTTCGCATGTCAATATGCAGACCAGAACGATCAGGATCACACGCAGTTAGTCCGGGCTATTGCCAGTGGCGAGGTAGAGGCTGCGCTGCCGCCACACCCGTGACATGCCTTCCGCTCAGGACAAGGCAGCTCCACCGACGAAAACAGATCCGTCTTTCTCGGCCAAGATCGATCAGGAGAAGGGCCATCCCCTGGCCTGGAGGTCGATCATCAAGAAGGCGGTACCGATCGTCGTCGCCGGCCTGGGGATCTACCTGGTCTTGCCCTCGATCACCGAGGTGTTGGCCTCCTGGCCCCGCCTTTCTACCTTGGACCCCGTGTGGTTCGCCCTCGCGGTCGCGTTCGAGACCGTCCACTTCCTCTGCACCTTCGCGTTGCAGCGCTTGGCCCTGCGGACCCGAACCTGGTTCCCTGTCATTACTTCACAGCTCGCTGGCAATGCCGTCACCCTGATTATTCCCGGTGGCGCGGCCATGGGCGCCGCCGTGCAGTTTCGGATGCTCTCGGCGAGCGGGCAAGAAAGCGGTTCAACACTTGGCGGACTGGCCGCGTTCTCGCTACTCGGGGTGGGAGGCCTCCTGGCGCTCCCGCTGTTCGCGCTTCCCGTCATCCTGATTGGCCTCCCCACCACGAACCGGGGACTGGTCAACGCCGCCATCCTGGGTGCGATCGGCTTCGTGGCCTTCGCCGGCCTGAGCGCCGTCGTCCTCGCCACCGAGAAACCGCTGCGCTGGTGTGGGAGAGCTCTCCAGCGTGTCCGCAACTGGGCCCTACGCCAACGCCCGCCGCTCACCGGGCTGGACGAGGCCGTCCTGGAGCAACGCAACCAGATCCGAGCGACGCTAGGAGGGGCATTGTGGGAGGCGACGCTCCTCTCCGCCGGTCGTCTCGGGCTCGACTATCTCTGTCTTCTGGCCGCAGTTCGAGCGACCGGCAGCCACCCCCGAGCGTCGTTGATCCTCGTGGCCTACGCGCTTGCCGGCATTATCGCGATGGTCCCGATTACTCCGGGCGGTCTCGGTATCGTCGAGGCGAGCTTGACGGGTCTGCTGGTCCTGTCGGGTGTCGATCCTGGCGGCGCGCTGCTGGCAACGCTGACGTATCGCCTCGCCTCGTACTGGATACCGTTGGCGGCGGGGCCGATCGCCTACGCCGCGTTCCACTTGCGTTACCGGCGGAGATCGTCGACCCCTCAGGCGGAGGTCCAATCGGCTTGAGGTGTGCCCGCCCTAACAGTCGCCGAGTCACGCCGCCGAATCAAAGGCAATCACCGATTTGATACCTGCCGGCCGACCCAGGATCAGTTCCGACGCCTCTTCGGGGAGGTAGCGGCCTCCAATGAGCGCCTCTACTGTTTCGGGCCATGCGCGGTGAAAGCCGTTCAGGCTGTCTATGGCCGCTGCGAAGGCTTCGGTTCCAGCGTTGACGGTCCCGAGCAGAATCTGGTTCTTCAACACCATGTCTCGCATCAGTCGGGCGGGGTCCGCTTCGATCAAGGCCTGCAAGCCGGGGACGCCTGTCATGACGAAGATCCCGTTGGTGCCCAACACTCGAAGTGCTTGTGCTGCGAAGTGAGACTGCCCTACTGCCTCGTAGACAAGGTCCAGGTTTCCCGCTTCTCCCGCCAGATCGGCGAAGCTCAGGGTCTGGCTCGAGATATACCTGGCACCGATGGCAGTGACCAGGTCGATCCGGGGGTTCGGAGGGAGTTCGCGTGAATAAACATAGGTCGTAAAACCGGCAGAGACCAGCGCCATCGCTCCAAGCAGACCGACCGGGCCGACCCCAAGCACCAATGCCGTCAGCCCGCTGCCGAACTCGCTACCTTCCTTGGCCGGGTCAAACCAGGGCGGGCGCCGCTGCATCATCCAGGACGCTTGGTCGAGCGCTTTCTGGGCAATCGTCAGAGGTTCTATGAGGACGGCGATCTCCCGCATGTCTGTTGGCACAGGATTCATATACCGCTCGGAATCGACCACGAACTCGGCCATGTAGCCGTGGGCCTCTTTGATGCCACGTTCGCGGAAATCGCCCGTATAACAGTAGTCTTGGTGGCCGGAACGACATGCTCGACAGTCGGGATGTGAGCATGGGCGGCGGACGGAAGGGACCACCAGGTCCCCAGGCTGCAAGCGAGTGACGGCGGGACCGGCTGCTACGACTCGAGCCAGCGACTCGTGGCCGATGACCAGGTGGTCTTCTCCTACGGGCGGCGTGCCATACTCAAAGGCGCAGATTTCTTTGTCCGTGCCGCAAATGCCGACGTCAAGTATCTGCAGCTTGACCTGATCAGGCTCGGAGATGTCAGGATCATTCATGTCGACGAGCTTGATCTCGCGAGATCCCGGGAACACTGCGAGGGCCTTCACGGTTCTCCTCCCC
>WQVT01000216.1 GCA_009785715.1 Acidimicrobiaceae bacterium
ACCCGAGTGATATGGCAAAATACCTCGTGAAGACCAACGTGGGAAGGGAACAGGTGCGGCGGGCGATTCGCCGCTACTGCGAGACCCGCAACACCGAGGCGCCGGACACGGCGGCCCGTGATCAGGTGGTGGCTGCCTACCAGGGCTTGGCCTACTCACTGGCGGTGCGCTTCTGTCAGCGTGGGGAGGAGCTCGACGACCTCAACCAGGTGGCCCTGATCGGTCTGTTGAAGGCGATCGACCGTTTCGATCCCGATAAAGGGCCGGAACTCAGCACCTTCGCCACACCTACCGTCGTCGGCGAGCTGAAGCGCCACCTCCGGGACCGCAGCTGGTCGGTCCGCTTGCCGCGGCGTGTCCACGACCTGCACCTGGGCGCCCAGCAGTCCATTGACGAGCTGACCCAGGAGCTCGGTCGCTCGCCGTCGCTCTTTGAGATAGGCAACCGATTGGGTGCCACCGTGGAGGACGTGATCGAGGCGCTCGACGCGGGCGGGTTCCGCCGCAACGCGTCGCTCGAGGCGCCGATGTCGGCCAAGGACCAGCGGGCCTTGAGTCACCGTCTCGGTGATCGGGACCGTAGGTTGGCTGAGATCGAGGGGCGCCTGACGCTGACCCCCCTGATTGCCCGACTTCCAGTACGGCAACAGCAGATCCTGACCCTCCGGTTCACCTTCGGCTTTACGCAGAGCGAGATCGCGGCTTGGTTGGGCGTCAGCCAGATGCAGGTATCCCGACTGCTGTCGCGCAGCCTCGCCGAACTCCGGACGTGGATAGCCGAATCCGCTTGAGTGGCGGTGATGGACCCGACACGGGCTCTCCCCGAGCAACCGAGACGCGATGTATGCGCGAAACGCCTGGTGACTCGGTCTTCCTTTGCGCGGTAAAACGTCCCAAGACGGTGTGTCTCGATGTGGAAACGTCCGAACTGAGTGTCAAGCGACGCTCGTCTCCCGGCTGGAGGGAACGTCGCCACCGAAGCGTTGTTTCGGAGCGGGGGCAGTGGCCGAGTCATCCAAAGCCTTGACGAGCTCAACGGCCCAAGGCGACGAAGGCAAGTCCGACGAACGGACGGCAGTCCCGCCGTTCGCCCGGGAGGCGGCCGCAGTCGTGGCCGAGTTGGGATCCGACCCGAGTACTGGTCTGAGCAGCGAGGAGGCGGCCGGTCGCCTCGCCCGGTTCGGGCCGAACCAGGTGACGAGTGAGAAGCCGCCGTCGATGTGGGCGGTGGCAATCGAGCAGCTGCGGGAGCCAATGAACATCATGCTGGTCGCAGTGGTCGCGGCCAGCGTGGTGATCGGCCAGCTGCTGGCGGCGGTCCTCGTCGCTGCGCTGGTCCTGGTCAACGTGGTCTTGGGTACGAGGCAGGAGATCAAGGCCAGGGCGGCGGTGGATGCCCTGTCCAACCTGCAGGTCCCCCAAGCCAAGCTGGTGCGCGACGGCAGCGTGGCCCTGGTCGCAGCAACAGAGGTGGTGCCTGGCGACTTGGTGCAGGTGGAGGCGGGTGATCTCATCCCCGCCGACGGCCGCATCGTACGCTCCGCAACCTTGGAGACCCAGGAGGCGGCGCTGACGGGGGAAAGCGCTCCGGTGGCCAAGGACGCCGCCGTGTTGTCAGGGCCTGACGTGCCTCTGGG
This sequence comes from Acidimicrobiaceae bacterium, assembly GCA_009785715.1. Lineage (GTDB taxonomy): Bacteria > Actinomycetota > Acidimicrobiia > Acidimicrobiales > Palsa-688 > WQVT01. The sequence continues at coordinate 1,638 of WQVT01000216.1, forward strand.
GGACCGCACCAACATGCTCTTCCAGAACACGGCGGCGACCCGGGGCACCGCGTCGATGGTGGTGACGGCGACGGGCATGAACACCCAGATGGGCCAGATCGCCTCCATGCTCACCTCGGTGACGCGAACCCGCTCGCCGTTGCAGAGGGAGCTGGCCACGCTGACCAAGGTGCTGGGGATCGTTGCCTGGTCCGCGGTGCTGCTGATCGTGGTGGTGGGGTTGGCCCGGGGCCTGCCCGCCAAAGAGTTGCTGCTCCTGGGCATTGCGATGGCGATCGGTGCCATTCCAACCGGCATGCCGGCATTCGTGACCGGTCTGCTGTCGAGGGGCGCCAATCAGCTGGCCGAGGCCAAGGCCATCGTGAAAAACTTGATCGACGTGGAGACGCTGGGGTCGACCAGCGCGATCAACACGGACAAGACCGGCACGTTGACCATGAACGAGATGATGGTGTCGGTCATCTATGCCGACGGGTCGTGGTTCAGTGTTGAGGGTGAGGGATACCGCAAGACCGGCGCCGTCCGCTCTGCGGCCGGGGTGGAGGCCCCCGATTTCACCAATTTGGCGCTGGGTTTGGTGCTCGATAGCGACGCGACCGTCGGTGACGACGGCAGCGTGATCGGCGATCCGACCGAGGCGGCCCTGGTCGTGCTCTCCGCCAAGCTCGGAGTGGACGCCGAGGAGACCAGGCGGTCCTACCCCCGGTTGGCGGAGGTGCCCTTCGACTCGGAGTACAAGTTCATGGCCACCTTCCACCGGGCCTCGCTCGGGGGTCGCGAACGGGTGGTGGAGTTGGTGAAGGGCGCTCCCGACGCCGTCCTGGCCCGCTGCGCCCACTCAGGGGGGCCACTCAACCCCTCCCAGGTTCGGATCGACCAGGCCCGAGACCAGATCGAGGCCGCCAACGAGCGGATGGGCGAACAGGGTCTGCGGGTGCTCGCCTTCGCGGCCCGCTTCGTCGACGACGCCCAGTTCGACGCCTCGGCTGGCGATCCGATGTCCCTTGCTCGAGACCTTGGCTTTGTGGGGATGGTCGGCCTCATCGACCCGCTGCGGGCCGAGGCGAAAGGGGCAGTGGGCACCGCGCTGAGCGCAGGCATCGATGTGCGCATGATCACCGGTGACCACGTTGTCACGGCGCGGGCGATCGGCGAATCACTGGGACTCGGCGCGGGGGCGATCAGCGGCAGCGAGCTCGCCGGCCTGTCGGACGAGGAGCTGGCGCGCCGGCTGCCTCAGCTGCACGTGTTCGGGCGGGTATCGCCGGAGGACAAGCTGCGCCTGGCCCGGGTCATGCAGCAGCAGGGTCTGATCGTGGCGATGACCGGTGATGCCGTCAACGACGCCGCCGCGCTCAAGCAGGCCGACATCGGGGTGGCCATGGGCTCGGGCAGCGAGGTCACCAAACAAGCCGCCCGCATGATCCTCACCGACGACAACTTCGGCACCTTGGTCCACGCCGTCGAGATCGGTCGCCGCACCTATGAGAAGGTGATCGCCTACGTCCGCTACCAGCTCTCCCAGCTGCTCGCCCTGGTGATGCTGTTCGTCGCGGCGACCATCTTCGACGTCAACGACGGCGTCGCGCTCACCCCATTGATGATCCTCTACCTGCTCTTCCTCGTCACCGTCCCCAGCGTCACCATCATCGCCATCGACCCCGGCGACCCCGACGTCATGCACCGGCCACCCCGTGACCCGACCATCCCCATCACCAACCGCGCCGCGATGACCTCCTGGCTGATCTACGGCGCCGTCCTGTTTGTCGCAGCCTTTATTCCCCTCGTGGCCGGACCGGACACACCCAGCACCCACCACGGCACCACTTCTTTGACCATGACCTTCGTGGTGATGGGACTCGGGGACCTGTTCAACTCCCTCACGAACCGGCGAGACCCGACAACCGGCCTCTCCCCGCCGATCCTCAACGCCCTGGGCGTCGCCCTTCTATCGGCCACCTTCATCTTCCTGGCCACCCAACTTCCCACCTTGCAGAAGGGGCTCCTGACCGTCCCACTGAACGGCCGGCAATGGCTGGCCTCCATTGGCCTCGCACTCCTGCTCCCCGTCGCCATCGAGACGAACAAATTGCTCCGGCGCCGTCACGCGCCGAAGCCGGCGCCCCTCGACCCGAGGCAGGCAGTCACCGCATCACGCGCCCTGTCCCCCAACCTTTACGCCCACTAACGCCGTGTGGGGGACCATAGTCTTGATGGCGGTTGCAGCGGCCGTTGACCCCGCAAGGATCGCTGCCGTCGGAATAGTCCTCACCGCAGAGCGCCCGCAGCGGCTGCTGGTGGCCTATTTGATCGGCGGCGTCGGCGTGAGTCTCGCCGTGGGAGTGGTGGTGTTGTTCATCCTGGAGGGAGTCGGCGTCGGGGCCACCAGTTCGATCCCTCCCAAGATCGAGATCGGTGTCGGGGCATTCGCACTGCTTGTTGCGATTCTGATCGGTAGCGGGGTCGCCACGAAAGTCCGGGACCGATTTGCGCCGGGACACTCCAAGAGTGCTGCCGCTGAGATGTCGAGCGCAACGCACCGACCCACCATGGAGGACTTGCCCGGTTTCGGCAAGCTCCCCTCCCGCCTTCAGACGGTGCTTCGCCGGGAATCGCCGTGGGTGGCCTGGTTGGCGGGCGTGGCGGTCGGCATGCCCTCCGCCTATTACCTCGCTGCGATCGCCGCAACCCTTTCCTCCGGGGGCGGCGCGGGAACGCAAGTTTTGGCGCTCGTCGTATTTAATGTCATTGCGTTCGCGCTGGCGCTCTTCCCGTCGGTGAGCTTTCTCGTTGCTCCCGACGCAACCCGGTCCGCGGTCGAAAGATTGTACAGGTGGATGCTCTCGCATCAGCTTGACGTCGTGGCTGCATTGGCCGCCGTCGTGGGTCTCTATCTCGTGATCATCGGAGTCACGAAACTCTGAACTGCCGACATCCACTCGCCGCCTACCAACGGTCGGACGTCGGTAGGCGGTGCCTGCCACGCTATTCCCGAAACGCCTAGTGACTAGCTATTCCCAACCGCGGTAAAACGGTCCGAGGCGGTCGGTCTCGATGGCGCAACCTTCAGAAGGACTCTCCTTTCAATCGCGGCTCGAGCTACGAGCGCTTGTGGACGACGAAGATCGGGATGACCAGGGATCTGCATCTTGAGAGCCTGGCCCGGGAAGGAGTGCTATGGCATCGGACCCGCCGGCGCTGCGCAGTCAGCGTCTCCGTCGCGTGAACCATCAGGGTGACGCTCTGCGTTTGGGGATGAACTGGACTGACGAGGATCTGGCCAAGCCCCAGGTGCTCGTGGAGAGCGCCCACGGGATGGGCCACCCCGGGACATTCCACTTCCGGGGACTCATCGAAGAGGTCAGTAACGGGGTATTCGAGGCGGGTGGCAAGCCGGCGGAGTTTACGGTGAGCGACATCTGTGACGGTGTGGTGCAGGCGACCGACGGCATGAGTTACTCGCTGGTGTCGCGCGACGTCATGGCGGCGATGGTGGAAATCCACGCGCTCGGCCATCCCCACGATGCGATGGTCACGATCTCTGGAAACGACAAGTCGGTGCCAGCGCATCTCATAGC
>WQVT01000217.1 GCA_009785715.1 Acidimicrobiaceae bacterium
CGTGCTCAAGCCGAGCGAGAAGGACCCGTCGGCGTCGCTCTTCCTGGCGCAACTGTGGCAGGAGGCCGGGCTCCCCGACGGCGTGTTCAGCGTCGTCCAGGGCGACAAGGAGGCGGTGGACGCACTGATCACGCACCCCGGCGTGGCCGGTGTGAGCTTTGTCGGCTCGACGCCGATCGCCCGGTCCATCTACGTGACCGGGACCGCCGCCGGGAAGCGGGTCCAGGCGCTCGGCGGGGCCAAGAACCATATGGTCGTCCTCCCCGACGCGGACATCGACCTTGCCGCCGACGCCGCGGTGTCTGCCGGCTACGGGGCGGCGGGGGAGCGCTGCATGGCGATCTCGGTCGTGGTCGCCGTCGGCGGGGTGGCGGAGAAGCTGGTTCCCGCCATCGCCGCCCGCCTGCCGAAGCTCAAGGTGGCGGACGGCACCGACCCCGACGCCGAGATGGGCCCGTTGATCACCGCCGAGCATCGGGACCGGGTGGCGGGTTACCTCGACGCCGGCGCGGAGGCGGGGGCCACCCTCGTCGTCGACGGACGGGAGGCGGAGGTTCCGAGCGACGGGTTCTTCCTCGGCGCCTCGCTGCTCGACCACGTCAGCTCCGAGATGACCGTCTACACCGACGAGATCTTCGGCCCCGTGCTGTCGGTGGTCCGCAGCGACACGTACGCGGACGCACTGCGACTCGTCAACGAGAACCCCTATGGCAACGGCACGGCCATCTTCACCCGGGACGGGGGCGCCGCCCGAGCGTTCCAGCACGACGTCGAGGTCGGGATGGTGGGCATCAACGTGCCGATCCCCGTGCCGGTGGCTGCCTACTCCTTCGGCGGCTGGAAGTCCTCGCTCTTCGGCGACACGCATATGTACGGTCCCGAGGGGATCAATTTCTATACGCGGGGCAAAGTGGTCACGTCGCGCTGGCCCGATCCCGCGACCTCGACGGTCGACCTCGGCTTTCCCCGAACCCGCTGAGGGCTGGGGGCCGCCCAGTATTCTCCGGACATGCCGGCGGGAGCGTCGTCAGCGGGGCCAGAGGATTTCGACACGGTCGTGGTCGGCTCCGGCTTCGGCGCGTCGGTGGTCGCCTTCCGCCTCGCTGAGGCCGGGCAGCGGGTGTGCGTCCTCGAGCGCGGAAAGGCCTACCCTCCCGGCTCCTTCCCCCGTGATCCGAGGCGCATGGCGGCGAACCTGTGGGACCCGAACGCCGGTCTGCACGGGCTTTTCGACGCCTGGGCGTTCACCCGGATCGAGAGCGTCGTGTCGAGCGGACTGGGCGGCGGCTCCCTGATCTACGGCAACGTCCTGATCCGCAAGGACGAGCGCTGGTTCGTCGACGAGGCTCTCCCGGATGGGGGCTACGAACGCTGGCCCATCGACCGTGCCCTGCTCGACCCCCACTACGACGCGGTGGAGAAGATCCTCGGCGCAGCGCCGTATCCCTTCCACACCGCTCCCTACGACAAGACCTCGAAGACCCTCGCCATGCGCGAAGCAGCCGAGTCCCTGGGCCTCGACTGGATGCTGCCCGAGCTGGCGGTCAGTTTCGCGCCGGGCCCGGGGGAGGAGCCGGCGCCGGGCCAGCCCATCCGAGACCCGTTCCCCAACATCCATGGCCAGCTCCGCTACACCTGCCGCCTGTGCGGAGAGTGCGACGTCGGCTGCAATGACGGTGCGAAGAACAGCCTCGATCACACCTATCTGTCGGGCGCCAAGGCCCATCAGGCGGAGATCCGGACGTTGTCGGAGGTGCGGGCGCTGGAGCCGATCGACGGCCCGGGCGGTGGCCCGTCGGGGTACCGGGTCACGTATGTGACGCACCGGCCCGACGGCCCTCCGACCCGCCGCCGGGACCTGCCATCGACGACGATCCGGGCGCGGCGGGTGGTGCTCGGCGCGGGGACGTTTGGGACCACGTACCTGTTGCTGCGCAATCGTGCCGCCTTCCCCCGGATGTCACCGGCGCTCGGGACGCGCTTCTCCGGCAACGGCGACCTGCTCTCCGCGATCGTCGGCGCCAGCCGGCAGCAGGGGGGCAAGTCCGTCCCCCGTGATCTGGATCCCAGCATGGGCCCGGTCATCACCAGTGCGATCCGGATCGCCGACGAGGCGGACGGGACCGGGGCGACGGGCCGGGGGTTCTACGTCGAGGACGGCGGCAACCCGGTGTTCCTCGACTGGCTTGCCGAGACGGTCGGGGTCCTCGGGACGACGAAGCGGGCGTTCGCGTTCATGGCGCGCCGGAGCCTGGCGCACGTGATGGGCCGGCCCCGTACCGACATCAACGAGGACCTGTCGCGCCTGATCGGCGGCGTGTCGGCGGTCTCGTTGCCGACGCTCGTCATGGGCCGCGACATCCCCGACGGCGTGATGCGCCTTCGCAACGGCGACCTCGAGGTCGACTGGACCCCTCGCCACTCGGCGGCGTACTACGACCGGGCGGAGGAGACGATCAGGGCGATCGCGGGCACGCTCGGCGGCCGGTTGCTCAACTCCCCGCTGTGGTTCTTCAGGCGCGCGATCACCGCGCATCCGCTCGGCGGCTGCCCGATGGCAACCGACGAACGCCACGGGGTGATCGGCGCCGACGGGGAGGTGTTCAACTATCCGGGGCTGTTCGTGGTGGACGGCGCAGCAATGCCCGGCCCGGTGGGACCCAACCCGTCGCTCACGATCGCCGCCTTCGCCGACCACGTCGCAGACGGGATCCTGTCGTGAGCGCCACCAAGCCCCGCTGCCGGTTGTCGTTCAGCGAGGAGATGAAGGGGTTCTTCGCCTTCGGGGAGACGGACTACCGGATCGGATTCGACCGCGGCCGGGCGGAGGGCGCCGCGCTCAAGTTCCATCTCACGATCGACATAGACGACACCTATGCCTTCATCGCCGACCCGACACACCTGGCACCTGCCAGGGGATCTGTCGTCAGCGACGCCCTGGGGGGGAGCCGCCCGGTGGAACGAGGCGAGTTCAACCTCTTCGTGGACGCCGGAGAGGCGAATGGAGAGCCGGCGCGCCACATGCGCTACCGGCTGTGGTTCCGGGATGCGGTCGGGCACCCGCTGACGCTCAGCGGCTTCAAGGACCTCGTTCACCCTGCCCATGCTGAGTCGCGACCCACCGACGTCTGGAGGGAGACGACGACGCTGTACATCCACCTCTCGAGCGGGTTCGATGACGGCGAGGGCCGCGACGGAGACGGCGCCGGGCTGGTCGGCGCCGGCATCCTGCACATCCTGCCCCTGGACTTCGCCCGCCAGCTCACGACCTTCCGGGTCGCCGGGCCGGGGGTTCTCGCACGATTCGAGGCCCTCGGCGCCTTCGGCGCGCTCTTCGCCGGTCAGTTGTGGGAGGTCTTCCGACCCCGCCGGTCCGTACCGGCGGCGGACTGAGGGCCGGTCGTGCCGGACATCCGTTACGTCTGCCTCTCCGATCTGCACTTCGGGGCGGAGAACAGCATCCTGAGCCGCCTCGTGGACGGTGCGGTCGTGGTGGACGCCACCGTCCCGAGCCCGGTCCTCGAGCGGCTGGTGGCGGCCATGCGACAGCTCATCGAACGCAACGAGGACCAGAGCCGCCGCCCGACCCTGATCCTGAACGGCGACATCATCGAGTTGGCGCTGGCGAGCGACAACGTCGCGCTGATGGTGTTCGAGCGGTTCCTCGATCTGGCCTTCCCCCCCGGCGGTGAGCCCCTGTTCGACTCCACCGTCTACTACCTGCCGGGCAACCACGACCACCACCTCTGGGAATCCGCCCGTGAGCGCCAGTACGGCACCTTCGTCGCCGCCCTCGATCCGGGACGGCCCCTGCCGTTGCCCGGGCACGCCACCGCGCTCTACCCGGGTGAGGACCGACCGCCGGTGCAATCGGAGCTCCTGAACGAGATCGCCCACCGCAATCCGGCCCGTCCACCCGTGGACTTCCGCGTCTCCTACCCGAACCTCGGCCTGCGCTCCGACGACGGCTCGACGGTGGTCGTGTTCCACCACGGCCACTTCTCGGAGGCCATCTACCAGCTGATGACGACGCTCAAGGACCTCGTCTTTCCCGGCCGCGTGCGCGCCACCCGCCTGTGGGACATCGAGGCGGAGAACTTCGCCTGGATCGATTTCTTCTGGTCCACCCTCGGCCGCTCGGGGGAGGTCGGTGAGGACGTCGGCCTGATCTACGACATGCTGCAGTCCACCGAGGCGATCGACACCGCCGCAAACAACCTGTCCACCGGGCTCGCCTTGCGGCTCCCCCATGTAGGCCTGACCGGGCGTCTCCGGTGGCTGTTGCGTCCCGTGATCAGGCAGGCCGTGAGGAGGGTGGCGACACATATCGCCAGTTCCGAGCGGCGCACCCCGCATGTCGCGCTCAGCGAATCCTCGGCGGCGGGGTTGATGACCTACCTCTCCGGGCCACTCCTCGGCCAGTTGCGCAGCGAATCGGCCGGCGATAGCGGGGCACTCCCCGAGCACCTCAAGTTCATCTTTGGCCACACCCACAAGCCGTTTACGGGCACGCGCAACGTCCGGGGCCTGAGCCATCCGGTCCGGGTGTTCAACACCGGCGGGTGGGTCGTGGACACCCTCCGGGCCCAGCCATTGAGCGGGGCGAACATGGTGCTCCTGGACGAAAACCTCGAGGTGGCCAGCGTGCGCGTCTACAACCAATCCGACGATCCCGGCTCCTACCGGGTGGGCTTCGACGATGGCGTGCCCGAGGAGCACGGCGCCTTCCGAGAACGGCTGAGCCCCTGGGTGGACCCCGCCCTGCCGGTCTGGCGGGATCTCTCCGCCGCCATCGCGGATCTGGTCGCCGAGCGCCAGCGGGCCCTCTCGTGGATCATCAAAAACGCCGGGAATCCCCGCCAAGCCGCCCGGGTCGCGGCCCCCGAATCTGAACAGTCAGGAGCATCCGAACATGCGTCGGGTTCATAAAGAGATCGACATAGGCGCACCACCGGGGCGGGTGTGGGAGGTGTTCACGGACGTCAGTTCCTTTCCTTCGTGGAACCCCTTCATCCGCAAGTTCGAGGGGGATCTCGTCCCCGGCGAGAAGGTACGGGTCACGCTGGCGCTGGGGCGCCGGCTGATGCACTTTCGCCCCGAGGTGACCGTCGTTCGGCCGCCGAGGGAGATCCGGTGGCTGGTGCGCCAGCCGATACCGGGGATCTTCGACGTCGAGCGGGCCTTCGAGTTCGAACCGTCAGGGGAATCGAGC
>WQVT01000218.1 GCA_009785715.1 Acidimicrobiaceae bacterium
GGCAAGCGCTCCACCGAGCTCGACCTGACGACGGCCGCCGGGACCGAGGCGCTGCGGGCCCTGATCCCCGGAGCCGACATCTTCTCCCAGGGCTACCGGCCCGGTGCGCTCGATCGCCTCGGCCTCTCCCCCGAGGAAGTGGCGTCCCGACGCCCGGGAATCATCTACGTGACGATCAGCGCATTCGGCCACGAGGGCCCGTGGAAGGACCGCCGGGGCTTTGACAGCGTCGTGCAGGCCGCCAGCGGCATCGCCGACGAGCTGTCCGATCCCACCACCGGAACGCCCCGATCGCTGCCGGCCAATCCGCTCGACTACCAGACCGGATACCTCGCGGCCTTCGCCGCCACGGTCGCCCTCACCCGGCGGGCGGTCGAGGGAGGCAGCTATCTGGTGCGGCTGTCGCTTGCCCAGACCGGCCACTGGCTTGCGGGTTTGTCGCGTGCGGACGCCGGCGTCGCCGCCACCCGTCCCGCCGACCTCCCGCCCGGACGACTGGAGGAGCTGACGATGGTCCGGGACACCCCCTACGGCAGGCTCAGGTACTTCGCCCCGGTGGCCCAGCTGAGCAAGACGCCTGCCCGGTGGGATCTGCCGACCGTGCCGCTCGACCAAGACCCCCCGACCTGGGCCTGATCAGACGCCACCCTCCAACAGCTCGATGGTCGCCTGGCGCAGCACCGCGGCCTGTTCCGCCAGCGGGCGGCCTCGCAGCGATGCGCAGGGTGCCTCGACGCTGACCACGGGACCGGGGTCGAGTCGCGCCAGGAGGCGCCGGAGCGGCAGGGTTCCCTGCCCCGGGGAGAGGCGGTCGGTCAGCGCCTCCGGGCGACGCTGCTCGGGCGCCGGCGGGGCGCCGGCGTCGCACAACTGCAGGAAAGCCAGCCAGTCGCCCTCGAGTGGAAGCTGGTCGGGATCGCCGCCGGAGCGGGCCAGATGGAGGGTGTCGAGGATGATGCCGCCGCGCAGAGGCCCGGCCGAGGCCAGCATCCACCGGGCGTCGGAGAAGCTCTGCGCAGCGGAGTAGCTCATGAACTCGAAGCCGACCGCGAGGCCATTGTCTGCGGCTATCCCTCCCACGACACCCAGGTGGTCCGCGGCCCGGGACCGGTCCGGATCCCAGCTGACCACCTGGAGATAGCGGGCGCCGAGCTCGGCGGCCGCCTCCGCCACCACCCGAACGGGGTCGACGTCGAAGTCGGGGACGAGCTCCACGTTCGACACCTCGAACACGCCGACGCCCTCCTGTTCCAGCGCCTCCTTCAGAGCCCGACGGGCGGCGGGATCGGCGCACTCGACGGCGACCTCCGGACCGGGGAGGCACAGGCGGAGACCGACCCGCTCATAGCCCGCCTCCGCCGCGGCCCGGATCAGGTCCACGCCGGCGGGGCGGTAGAGGGAAAGGGGTGCGAGCGCCAATTCGGGTGTGGTCATGCCGCCAGTACTAGCGCGGGAGGCCCCCCCAACTGCCGCCCGACCCCTCCTCCGAACTAGACAGTGGTGTCGAGAAATTGGGGGGCCAGGAAGCGAGCATGGGTAGCGGCATGGTGGGTAGCGGCATGGAGAACCAGGCGGGCGACGAGCAACTCGGGCGAATACGCGCCGCCGTGGGCCGGGTCGTCGTCGGCAAGGAAGAGGCGGTCGAACAACTCCTGGTGGCGCTCCTCTGCCGCGGCCATGCCCTCCTCGAGGACGTGCCGGGCGTCGGGAAGACGCTCCTGGCCCGTTCGCTCGCCGCCACGATGGCCTGTAGCTTCCGACGGATCCAGTTCACGCCCGACGTGTTGCCGAGCGACGTCACCGGGTCGAGCGTGTTCGACCAGCGCAGCACGTCCTTCGAGTTCCGGCCCGGGCCCATCTTCACGCAGATCCTGCTGGCCGACGAGATCAACCGCGCCACGCCCCGCGCCCAGTCCGCGTTGCTCGAGGCGATGGAGGAGCGACAGGTGACGGTGGACGGCGAGACCCGGGCGCTGCCCCGGCCGTTCCTCGTGCTGGCGACGCAGAACCCGGTCGAGCTGGAGGGGACGTTCCCGCTGCCCGAGGCCCAGTTGGATCGCTTTCTGGTCCGCGTGACGCTCGGCTATCCGAGCGCGGAGGAAGAGGACGCCATCCTCCGGCGCTTCGAGCGTGACGACCCCTTTGCCCGAATCGAAGCCGTGGTCACGCCCGAGGACGTCGCGAGCCTCCAGGAGCGCCGGGGTGAGATCGAGGTCAGCGACCCGGTCCGGGCCTACCTGCTCGACGTCGTGCGGGCGACCCGCACGGACGAACGCGTCGCCCTCGGCGCCAGCCCCCGTGCCGCCCTCGCCCTCCACCGGGCGAGCCAGGCGCGGGCGCTGGTGCAAGGTCGGCCCCACGTGCTGCCCGACGACGTCAAGGCCCTGGCCCGGCCGGTGCTGGCCCACCGGCTGCTGTTGACCGCCCAGGCCCGCCTCCGTGGCGACACCCCCGAAGGCGTGATCGCCGCCGTGGTCGACTCGGTGGCGGTGCCGGTCGAGGACGAGGCCCGCCTGGCCGGCGCCCCCCGCGCATCCTGATGGACGCACGGTCCTGATGAGGCGCCAGATCGACGGCGAGTGGAAGGTGGCGGGGCTGGGTGTGGCCCTCGCCATCGGCGGCTGGTGGGCGCAGTCCGTCCTCCTCGCCATGGCCGGCGTGGTCGTGGCCCTCACCGCCGCGGTCCTCTGGATCACCCAGCACGAGTGCCTCACCGGCGTCAGCTACCGGCGCCGGCTCGCGCAGCACCGGGCGAACTTCGGCGAGGAGGTCGCCCTCGACGTCGAGTTGGTCAACGACAAGCTGCTCCCGCTCACCTGGCTGCACGTCGAGGACCTCATGCCGATGGCCCTGACCATCCGCGGTGGGACCTTGGTCTCGACCCGTTCCGAGCGGACCCGGGAGTTGCAGCACGTGCTGCCGATGCTGCCCTTCCAGCGGATCCGGCGCCACCTCGTCGTGGTCTGCGACCGCCGGGGCGTCCACCGCTTCGGCCCCGCCCACCTCCGCTCCGGCGACCCGATCGGCTACCGCCAGCGGCTCGGCTCGGCCCCCTTCAGCGAGGAGATCCTGGTCTACCCCAAGGTGTTCCGCCTGGAGCCACCCGGGATCGCCTCCCGGGTGCCGCTCGGCGACTACCGCAGCCGCATGCGCCTGCTCGGCGACCCGAGCCGGGTTGCCGGCGTCCGCGACTACCGGCCCGGGGACCCACTGCGGCACATCGACTGGCGGGCGACCGCCCGCACGAGCTCACTCCTGGTGCGCGAGTTCGAGCCGTCCTCCGCCCTCCGGGTCGCCACCTTCGTCGACTTCGCCGTACCGCAGCAGCACTGGGACACGCCCAACCCGCCCGAGCTCGAGTTCACGGTGGCGGTCGGCGCCTCGGTCGTCTCCGACCTCGCCGCCCGCCGGGTGCCGGTTGGTCTGTACGCGGCGTCGACCGTCGAGGGCCGTGGGATCGCCCGCCCCCCGACGTCCTCACCCGCCGCCCTGCCCGAGATGCTCGAGCTCCTGGCCCGGGCCTCGGTCTTCTCGCAGACCGGTTTCGCCCGCGCCCTCGTGGAGGAGGGCGGCCGCCTGGCGGGGGGCACCACGCTGGTGGTCGTGGCGGCCGACTACCCCGAGCCGACGCTGATCGCCCTGGCCGAGCTCCGCCGGCGCCTTGCGATCACGGCGATCTGGGTCAACACCGGCAAGGGCGCCCCGCCACCACCCGACCTCGTCGACGCCAGACTGGAGGCCCGTTACGACGACGATTGGCAGAACCAGGCCAGCCTGGAGCTGGCTGCATAACGTCATCGTCCCGGCCATGGTGGCCGTGGCGGAGGCGGGTTGGGCGTCGCTGCTGCTCGCCGCGGCCTACAACGGCCCGCACCGGCCCCCGGTCGACCTCCCGTTCCTGGCCCTCGCCCTGCCGGCGGTGGCGGCGGTGGTCGTGGCGTCCTGGGGCGGACGCGCCGCCGGCAGGCTGTTCGGCCGCTCGTCGGGCGCCGGAGCCGGCGCCGGTACCGACGGGCCACTCGGGGCCTGGGACCGCCGGGGCGCCGGCGTCGGCGTCACCCTGTCGCGGCGTGCCCGCGCCCGCCGGTGGGTCCGGTCGGTCCTCCCGATCTGGTGGCGGTCGGAGGTCCTCGTGCTGGTGCCGGTCGTCGTGATCGGGATGGCCCTCACGGCCGGCGTGGTCAGCGAGCTTTCCGTGCCGGGCTCCTTCGCCAGGGTGGCGGTCGAGCCCTGGTCGTCGGTCGGGCACCGCCCCGCCGTCGTCGCCGGCGCCGCCTGGGTCGTTTCGATCCTGGCCTGGATCCGCGGCCTCTGGCTCGGCCGGTTCACCCTCACCGCGCGCCACGCCCTGTGGTCGATGGCGGTGGCCGGTGCCGCGTTCCTCGGGATCTTCGCCGGACGCGCCGCCCACCACACCGGACCGTTCGGGGCTGCCACCGCCGGCGCCGGCTGGCTGTTCTTCATCAGCTTCCCCCTGATGGCGGCGGCCGTCGCCCTCGTCCATCAGCGCGACCTCGAACGAGCGGTCCTCACCCGCGCCTCCGCCCGCCCGAGCGGGGCCTGGGTGGCGGTCCTGGCGGTGCCGATGGCCGGCGTGGCGCTCGTGAGCCTCCTCCTCGCCGTCGTGGTCGGCCCGGCCGCCCCCGTGCTCGGCAGGGCGATCGCCACCGCGGCATCCGCGATCTGGTCGGCGCTGGTGGCGATCGCCCGGTGGATCTCGGGCCTCCTGCCGCGGGGCCACCCCCACTCGCTGCCGCCGATTCTGAGCGGGAAGGGCGGGGCCCTTCATCGGGTGGTGCTCAAACAGCCTCCCACCCACCCCGTGATCACCATCCCCGCCATTGTCGGCGAGGTGCTCGTGGGTCTTCTGGCGGCGGCGCTGGCGTTCTACCTGCTCCGCCACGTGCACCTCCCCCGGCGTGCCCGGGCGGAGGTGGCGGAGTCGGAGGAGCGGGACTCGTTGTTCACCTGGCAGCACCTGTTCGAGCAGATCCGCGCCGCCCTCGCCCGCCTGGCATCGAGGCTGCGGCCGAGGCGACGCCGCCGGCCGTCCCGGTCCCCCCTCCCCTCCCGGGTCGTGGAGGTGCCGCCGGCGCCGGACCCGAGGTCCGTGCGGGAGATCTACCGGGGGCTCTTGGCCGCGGCCCGGGAGGGCGGCGCTCCCCGTGGCGCCTCCGAGACCAGCCAGGAGTTGGCAGAGCGCTTCGTGA
>WQVT01000219.1 GCA_009785715.1 Acidimicrobiaceae bacterium
CACATCTCCTTCCTCCATCAGTACTTCGCCATCGGCGACATCCCCGACGACGGCACCGACACGCCCGGCTATCCCTCCAACCTGATGTCGATGAAGTTCTGGCGCCATGACAAGGCGCCGCGCTTCGAGATGGAGGAGGACTGGTACGGCTACCGCTACGCTGCGGTGCGCACGACGCCGAACGGGCACAAGCACGTGCGGATCAACGGGTTCATCATGCCCTTTGGGACGACGGTGGCCCGGGTCCCCTTCGGCGCCAGCCAGGGGATGTTCATCCCGATCGACGACGAGAACTGCTGGCGGTACTTCGTCAACATGCAGCCCACGGCCAACCCGCGGGGCCTCGGCGGTGGGGGATACCAGACCGACCCCAACTGGCCCTACGGGGGCTTCGGCGGCGGCGGCCGCCGTGGCGGATTCGGCGGGATCCGGGCCCGGCAGTACACGTCGGACAACGAGTACGGCATCGACCGCGACATGCAGAAGCGGGGGAGCTTCACCGGGATCCCGGACTTCGGGAGCCAGGACTTCATGGTCACCGAGTCGATGGGCCCGATCTACGACCGGAGCAAGGAGCACCTCGGGACCACGGACACGCCGATCAACCGGATGCGCCGGATCCTGATCGACGCCGCCAGGGCGCTCGCCGAGGGCAAGGACATCCCCGCCCTCGCCGGGGTCGAGGGGCACGACTTCACGAACATCCGCTCGGCCGAGAAGGTCCTCGAGCCGGGGGAGGACTGGAAGGTCCTCGGCAAGCACGAGGATCCGACCGTCCAGGAGTCGAAGAAGGCCCTCGAGGAGGCCCCCGCCGTCTCCGGGTAGCACCCGCCCGCACGACCGCTGCTCCTCTCCCGTCGCCGCTCTAGAGTCGAACGTCGTCACGCGCCACGGGAGGAGAGTCGGTGCTCAACGCCTCTGACAACGAACTCATCACGCGAACCGGGCCCGGGACCCCGATGGGCGCCCTCTTCCGCCGCTTCTGGATCCCGGCCCTGCTCGCGAGTGAGTTGCCCAAGCCCGACGGCGTTCCGGTGGCCTTCGGCCTCCTCGGCGAGAAGCTGGTGGCCTTCCGTGACTCGACCGGTCAGGTCGGGGTCCTCGAAGCGCGTTGCCCGCACCGCCACGCGAGCCTCTTCTGGGGCCGCAACGAGGAGGGCGGGCTGCGCTGCGCCTATCACGGCTGGAAGTTCGACCGGGCCGGCGCCTGCCTGGACATGCCCGCCGAGCCCGTTGACTCGCCGTACAAGGACGCGGTGAAGGCCGTCGCGTACGAGACCCGGGAGGCAGGCGGGCTGATCTGGGTGTATATGGGTCCGAAGGACAAGAGGCCCGAGTTCCCCGACTTCGAGTGGACACTGGTCGGGGAGGACCAGCGCCTGGTCACGAAGAGGCTCCAGCTCTGCAATTACCTGCAGAACCTCGAAGGCGAGGTCGACACGGCGCACGTCAACTTCCTGCACCGGGAGCTTCGATCGCCGGACCCGTCGACGACGGTGCCCGGCCTGCAGCGGGAATCGCGCAAGCCCGACCAGTCGATCCTGCCGCCCGGCAACCTGGCGCGGAAGCAGTTCCTGATCTCGGAGACCGACTTCGGCCTGGTGGCGATGGCTCGCAGCGAGGAGCCGGACGACGAGTACTACTGGCGGATGACGCCGTTCATCCTGCCGTCCTTCACCATCATCCCCTCGGGCATCGACGAGGCCAACACGTGGACCGCCATCGTCCCGATCGACGATCACCGTGCGTGGGGCTTCACGGCGACGTGGCATCATGCGCGTCCCCTCGACGAAGCCGAGGTCGAGAACGTGACCGGGGGTGGCGGGGTCCACGTCCACGTCGACCCGGAGACCTTCCTCCCGCTGGCGAACAAGGCCAACCACTACCTGATCGACCGGGACCTGCAGGTCAGCCAGAGCTTCACCGGCATCTTCGGCGTGCGGAACCAGGATCTGGCCGTCCAGGAGGACCAGGACGGGACGATCTGCCGGCGTGACGAGGAACACCTGGGCGTCACCGATCGGGGCATCGTGGGGACCCGCCGGCTCCTGCTGAAGTTGGCCAAGGACCTCCAGAAGGGGATCGATCCCCCGCAGGTGGCCCACCCTCGGGCGTTCCGGGTGCGGTCGGTCACGGCCACGGTGCCGAGGAGTCTCGACCCGGTCGAGTTGTTCGCCAGCGGACAGCCGCAAGCCGCCGACGCCCAGGCGCTCGGCGCCGCCTACTGAAGCCCGCGGACGCCCGCCTCCCCGAGATGAGTCCCGAGCGCGACCGCGACGAGCCCTGGGTCGTCGCCGACCTCCGCCCGGCGAGCTTCGAGGCGGTGGCCGAGGCGCTCTTGGCCTCGACCACCTTCGAGGAGCTCGTCTACCGCGAGTCGGAGATGGACGCGCTCTTCACGCTGGCCGACGTCGCCGTCAAGGAGGAGGAGCGCGCCCGCGCCGAGACACTGCCGGCCAGGGCCGACCCGACGGCCGGGGAGGATCACCTGCGGCAGCTGCGAGCGCTGATCTTCCGCGCCCACGATCTCAGCCACGACGACCAAAACGAAGAGGCGGCAGCAGTTCTCCGCAGCGCGGCCGAGCTTGCCCGCCACATGGAGGAGAGGAAATGACCTACGAAGACGTCAAGCGCGATGTTGCGATCGGGAACCGGGTCATGTCGTATATCGGCCTGGCTTCGGGCGTGACGCTTTCACTCGGTCACGTCAGCCTCCGGGTTCCCGGAAACCCGGATCTGTTCGTGGTCAAGGGCCGGGGCTATGCCATCGACGCCCTCCCGGAGATGAAGGCCGCCGACATGATCGTCTGCAACCTCGAGGGGGAAAAGGTCGAAGGCCCGGAGAGCGCCACACAGTGCTACGAGGTCAAGATCCACTCGGCCATCTTCAAGCATTACCCCGAGGTGCAGTCGATCATCCACGCCCATCCCCGCTACGCGGTCCTGATGAGCGTGCTCGGATCGCCGCTGGTCCCGATGTGCCAGGAGGGGGCGGCGCTGGTCACCAAGCCGCTGCCCGTCTGGCCGCATTCCCGGCTGGTGAGCTCGGACGAGGACGGCGAGGGCGTGGCGGCGCTGATGGCGGACTCGCAGGCGGCGTTGCTCATCGGGCATGGCGCGGTGTGCACCGGCGAGAGCATCAGCCAGGCGATATCGAACATGTACACGCTCGAGGAGCAGGCCCGGATGAACTACCTGGCGTACAGCGTCCAGGGGGACGACCACGGCCGGATCCCCGTCGAGCTCGTCGAGGAGCAGCTCAACCTCCCGGGGTTCTGGGAGCTGCCCCACTTCCAGGGCTCGGTGCCGGCGGGGACGACGAGCAACCCTCACCGCAGCAATTCCGGCCAGTCCGGCCCCTACCGCTACTGGGCGGCGCAGGTGGCGGAGGGTGTCTAGCGCCGGCGGACCGGCCGATGCGCTGCGCGTGGATCAGGTCGGAAGCCTGCTCCGGCCGGCCGAGCTGAAGGCCCTCTTCGCCGGCGAGGCGCAGGGCGAGGAGGGCAGCGAGGAAGACGGCGAAGCCGGCCTGAGGGCCGGGATGCGCCGGGCCGTCACCCGGGTGATCGGCGAGCAGGTGGCGCGGGGGATCCGGCCGATCGCCGACGGGGAGTTCTGGCGCCGCGGCTTCCAGGAGACGTTCGGGCATTCCGTCGACGGCTACGCCCCGCCGCCGGCCGAGGCCGGCGACACGGGCGGCGGCGGAGGAGGTCAGATCTCCGAGGCGGAGTACGTCCGGAGGCGGCCCGTCGAGTCGCGGCTCGAGCTCAAGAGGAACGTCCTGCTCGACGAGTATCTGGCCGATCGGGAGATCCTCGGCGAGCGCGGGGCCGCGGCCGAGCCGCACAAGGTGACGCTCACCGGGCCGGAGCGGCTGACCCAGCGCTTCGACCTGGAGCACTCGGGCTCGGTCTATGACGGCTTCGACAGCTTCATGGCCGACGTCGTGCGCATCGAACGCGAGATGATCGGCCAGGTGATCGAGGCGGGGTGTCCCTACGTTCACATCGACGAGCCCGCCTACACCGCGTATGTCGATCCGACGTCTCTCGAGTGGATGGCGGAACGCCACTGGGACCCGGCCCGCGGCCTCGAACGCGCCATCGCCGCCGACAACGCGCTGATCGACGGGTGGGAGGGCGTGACCTTCGGGTTGCACATCTGCCGCGGCAACGCCGGCGGGCACTGGCACCGCGAGGGTGCCTACGACGCGATCGCCGAGCAGCTCTTCGACGGTCTCCGGTACCAGCGACTGCTCCTCGAGTACGACACGGAACGGGCGGGCGGGTTCGAACCGCTCCGGTTCGTCCGCAAGGGAACGATCGCCGTGCTGGGGCTCGTCAGCACCAAGACCGGTGCGCTCGAGGATCGCGACGTCCTGCTCGAGAGGATCGAAGAGGCCTCGAAGTTCCTCCCCGTCGAGCAGATGGCCCTCAGCCCGCAGTGCGGGTTCGCGTCGGGGCTCACCGGCAACCCCCTCACCGAGGAAGAGCAGTGGCGGAAGCTGGAACTGGTGCGCGACGTCGCCGCCGAGATCTGGGGGGACTGATCAGCAGGCGCCCGTCGGGCCGAGCGTATGATCGGACCGGGGCAGAGACACTCCAGGAGAAAGGGGGCTGTCATGGCCCAGGTGGTCGGTTCGCTCTACGCCTCGCACGGACTGTTCGTGGCGCTTCCACCCGAGGAGTGGGCGGAGAAGTCGAAGAACCGCAAGTACCGCTCGGACGTCCCGTCGGAGTCGTTCGAGGAGAAAGTGGACAAATACGACCGCACCATGCGCGCCCTCGCCGTCCTCGAGGAACAGCTCCGCGCCATGAACCCCGACGTCCTCTTGATCGTGGGCGACGACCAGCACGAGAACTTCGATTTCTCCAACTATCCGGCCCTGTCGGTGTTCGTCGGTGAGGAGTTCAGCGGCCCCGACAACCAGACCCGGGGAAAGCCGGATCTCTACCACAAGGTTCCGGGCCACCCGGGGCTCGCGGTGGCGGTGCTCCGGGGCCTGCTCGACCGGGGCTTCGACCCCGCCTTCAGCATGTCGGACTCGAACCCCGAGCGGGGCATGTGCCACGCGGTGATGCGGCCGCTCGAGTTTTTCCATACCTACGAGATCCCCGTCGTTCCGGTGCTCGTCAACGCCTACTACCCACC
>WQVT01000220.1 GCA_009785715.1 Acidimicrobiaceae bacterium
ATCGGCTGGTTCGACAAGTTCGGGAAGAAGGTCCTCTGGCTTTCCCCGGAGCCGGCCGAGCCGTTCTGTGAGCTCACCGCCTTGCTGGCGGAGCGTTTCGATACGCCGCCCTGGGCCGGGAAGTTCACCGAGTTGATCCCTCACCTCACCATCGGTCACGCCGAAGCCGACGGCCCCCTGGAGCCGGTGGCGGAGGTCCTGAGGCCCGGACTGCCGGTCCATTGCCGCGCCGAGGAGGTGTGGGCGATGGTCGGGGACGGGTACCACTGGAGCGTCCACGCCAAGGTGCCGCTCGGCTGACGGCTGGGGGCTGTCCGCTTGCGGGTGGGCGGCAGGCGGATGGCTGCTGACCGCAGGCGGATAGGCGGTGGACGGCTGGCGGTGGCGGATGGGTGGATGGCGGGCGGCTCAGGAGCGAGACGCCTCGGGGCTGTTCGCCGCTGGCTCGGGCTCGGGCTCGGGCTCGGGGGCAGGCTTCGAATCGGGCTGGAAGGCCCCCAGGCGGTGGAGTGCGCCTCTCGACCAGCGGTGCGGGGTGACGAACACGGCCCGCGGATAGTCCTCGAACATCCAGCGGGCGAAGTGCGCCCTGGTCCGGGGCGAATGATCGGCGAGCCGCAAGGCGGCGCCCGCCGTTCGCGGGTCCGCCAGTATCCGGGAAAGCAGGCGGGAGGCGCGATCGTCGACCGTCATGCCGGCTGCGATGCCGCGGCGGTAGCGCCTCGCAGCCCGGTCGGGCCGGTCGGGTCCGGCCGCGGCGATGACCTCGCCGGCCAGTCGCCCGGTTTCGAGAGCCTGGGCGATCCCCTCGCCGGTCATCGGGTCGGCAGCGCGTGCCGCATCGCCAACGAACAGCACCCTGCCGTCCCACCCGCTGAGCGGGTTTCGGGAGATCCTGGCCGGGATGGGCCACGCCTTCCAGGGGCCGTCGGGCCGAATCTCCCGCCCGAGGACCTCGACGATGTGGGGGCGGGTCAACACGTCTGCCCACTGCGCCTTCAGTTGCCCGGTGGAGTGTCCCGCCCGGCGCTGCACGCCGAAGCCGACGTTCACCCGCCCGTCCGGCAGCGGAAACGACCACGCGTAACCCGGGATCAGATCCGGCTCGAACCAGACCCAGAGCTTGCGGGCCAGCGGACCGGCGCCCTCGAAATATTGGCGGACGGCGTGCCACTCGCCGAGGTAGCCCGGCTCGCCGAGCCCGAGGAGCTTGCGCAGCGGCGACCACATCCCGTCGGCGCCGATCGCGTACCAGGCCCGGACCCGGGTCCCGTCCTCGAACCCGAGCCGGACGACCTCGCCTCCCGGCTCCAGCTCCGCCCGGCAGAGGGCCCGGCCCTCGAGCACGTCAACGCCTCGCCGGCGGGCGAGGGCCACGAGGGCGGCGTCGAGATCCAGGCGCTGGGCGGAGGCTGCGTAGAGGGTGCCGTCGTCGGGGAGCGGAAAGCCTGCCTGCTGGCCGTTCGGCACCCGGATCCAGGCTTCGCGCACCGGCTGCCAGGAAGCGACGCCGGCGGGATCCAGGCCGAGCTCCTCGAGGTGGCGGAGTGCGGCCGTGGTCAGGCCGTCGCCACAACATTTGTCGCGGGGGAAGCGTGCGCGATCGAGGAGCGTGACCCGCAGCCCCAGACCAGCCAGGGTGACGGCCGCAGCCGTGCCGGCCGGACCGGCGCCCACCACCGCCACGTCCGTCTCGATCACTGACGGCTCAGGCTAGCCGGGGGCGGCTCCTGCCTCGCGCTCGGCATCGGGGTGGCGTCCCGATCGGGGTTGGCGCTCGGTTTGGGGTGTGCGCTCGCGTCGGGGTGGGTTCTGGTGTTGGGGTGGGTTCTGGCATCGCGGTCGGCGAGGCGGAGGACGGCTTCGGGAGGTGGGCCGAAGCGCCCGAAGAGGAAGTCGACGATCGCCCGAACGTCGAGCTCGAGGTGAGCCCGCCAGCGCGTCGGGTCCGAGCGGGCCCGACCGATGGCCCGGGTCACCGCCAAGATGCCCTGCAAGCTGGCCGGATAGCGCCCGAAGTGGGTGCGCACCAGAAGCAGGTTGTTCCGGGTCTGCAGATAGTCGGCCACCAATTGGGGAGGGAGCTGGCTGTTGTCCACCACCGCTCCCCACACCAAACCGACCCGCCAGCCCGTGGCCCGCGCCCGCAGGCTGAGGTCGGCCTCCTCGCCATAGGCGAAATACCGCTCGTCAAACAGGCCGACTTGCTCGATGACGGCGCGACGAACGAGCAGCAGGGTGCCATGGGCGAACCCGACGTCCTGCCAGCCGCCGCCCCGGACGCCCGGTTGGTAGAAGCCACCCAGCACCCGGTCGACCGTGGGAACCAGGTCGAACTCCGGCCCGAACTCGGCGCTGACCACCCCTGCGTCCGGCCGGGTCTCGATCTCGGAGAAGATCCGGGCCAGGCAACCGGGGCGGACGATGGCGTCGTGTGGCGCGACCGCCACCCATTCCCCGCGCCCGCGCTCCAGCCAGGCTCGCCAACCGAGGTTCGCCCCCGGGCCGAATCCGGCGTTCCTGCCCGCGTCGATGATCTCGGTCGCCGGGAGCAGCGCGCGCAGACGGCTCGCGTTGGACGGTGAGGATCCGTTGTCCACCACGGTCGCCGTGATCCCCGGCCCCTCGGCGAGGAGGGCGGCGACCACCGCGGCGCAGCGCTCGGGCTGGTCTCGGTGGACGACCACGACGTGCACGTCCGGCACGGGCATGGCGTCGGACCTGCTGCGGGCTAGCCGGCCATCTGAGCGGCCATGCGGACCAGGTCCGCCAGGGCATCCGGATCGCCGACGTGGATCCCGTGCTCGGCCCCGGGCACCTCGACCAGCCGCGCCTGGGGGAGGTCGGCCGCCAGGGCACGCGCCCACTCCGCAGCGGGCGAATATCCCTGACCCCCGTAGCCCACCACCACCGGGATAGAGACGTCCTTCGGGTCGAACGGCCGTCCCGAGCGCAACGACGCCATGTCGCTGACCAGCGTGTCGCCCTCCGCCCGGCGGAGCCGGCGTGTGGCCTCCGGGAGGCGTTCCCACACGTTGTCGCCTGCCACCCTGCGGATGAAGGCTTCCGCCTGGTCTGCCGGCGTCACCTCCGGCGGGGTGGGGCTGGGATCGGGGAGCACCCACAGCGCCGGCGGTTCGTAGACGACCGCGGCGGCGAGCAGATCGCGGTGGGCGGCGGCCGCGGCGAGCACCACGTTCCCCCCGAAGCTGTGGCCGAGCGCCACCACCCGGTCGGAAGGGCCGACCTCGGCGCGAACCACCTCGAGCAGGTCCTCCACCTGCTGGTCGAAGTCCTCGGTCACCGGAAGGTCCAGTGAGCCCGCGTAGCCCCTCCGGTCGTAGGCCACCACCGACCAGTCGGGCAGGTGGGTCCACAGCCGGCGGAAGCTCGTGGAGCGATCCATGGCACCGTGCACGGCAACCAGGACGTGACCGGCTCCCGGCCCCTCTTCGGTCGGCGTGCGGCGGATGACGTGAAGGCCCATGACGGTCCGGAAGCTAGTGGAGGGTGGCGCGCTGGCGGGTGTGGCGGCGGGCACGGGCCGGCGGGGATGGTGGCCTGGACAGGGCGGGGGATGGGGGGCGGGGACGAGGGGCGGTGCGCGAGACCGTGCGTGCTTTGTGCGACCTTGCGTGATTGAGGTTCCCTGCGAGCACAGAACACGCAGAGAAACCTCAACCACGCACGGTCCCGCGCAGCGCTCGGTGCCGAGACGGCCAGGTGGGCGAAGCCGGGCAGGTACACCGGGGGCGCTGGGTCGCATCCCGCAAGCCGCCCGCCCTCCGCTCCGCCCGCAAGCCCCCCGCCCTCCGCTCCGCCCGCAAGCCGCGCGCAAGCCGCCCGCCTTCCGCTCCCCCTCAGCCCCGCACCAGCGGCTTGTACTTCACCCGATGAGGCTGGTCGGCGTCGGTACCCAGCCGGCGGTGTCGGTCCGCCTCGTAGTCGCTGAAGTTCCCCTCGAACCACCGGACCTCCGAGTCGCCCTCGAAGGCGAGGACGTGTGTGGCGATCCGGTCGAGGAACCACCGGTCGTGGCTGATCACCACCGCAGCGCCCGGGAAGCCGAGCAACGCCTCCTCCAGCGCCCGCAGCGTGTCCACGTCCAGGTCGTTCGTCGGCTCGTCGAGCAGCAGGACGTTGCCTCCGCTCTTCAGCACCTTCGCCAGCTGCAGCCGGTTGCGCTCGCCGCCGGAGAGCTGCCCGACCAGCTTCTGCTGGTCGCTGCCCTTGAACCCGAAGCTCGCCACGTACGCCCGGCCGTGCAGCTCTTGCTTGCCGACGACGATCTGGTCGGCGCCCTCGGTGATCTCGTCGTAGACGGTGTTCTCCGGGCCGAGAGCCTCGCGTGATTGGTCGACGTAGGCCAGCACGACGGTCGCCCCAACCGACAGCGAGCCCGAGTCCGGAGCCTCGTCGCCGACGATCATCCGGAACAGCGTCGTTTTGCCCGCCCCATTCGGACCGATCACGCCGACGATGCCGCCGGGCGGCAGCAGGAAGGACAGGTCGTCGATCAGGAGCCGATCCCCGTACCCCTTACTCAAACCCGACGCGTCCACGACCCGGTCGCCGAGGCGCGGCCCCGGGGGGATGCTGATCTCGAGCTTGTCGGGCCGACTGTCCGCCGCCGACTGCTCCGCCGAAGCCACCAGCTCGTTGTAGGCGTTGATGCGGGCCTTGCCCTTCGCCTGGCGGGCCCGGGGGGACATCCGGATCCACTCGAGCTCCCGTTCGAGCGCCGCCTGACGATTGCGATCCGCCTTCTCCTCCGCGGCCAGGCGGGCCTGCTTCTGCTCCAGCCACGACGAGTAGTTCCCCTGCCACGGGATGCCCGCCCCGCGGTCCAGCTCGAGGATCCAACCGGCCACGTTGTCGAGGAAGTACCGGTCGTGGGTGACGGCCACGACCGTCCCGGGGTACTCCTGCAGGGTTCGCTCCAGCCATGCCACCGACTCGGCGTCGAGGTGGTTGGTCGGCTCGTCGAGAAGGAGGAGGTCGGGCCGGGTCAGCAGCAGGCGGCACAGGGCGACCCGCCGCCGCTCGCCGCCCGACAGCGTCGAAACCGGTGCGTCGCCCGGCGGGAGCCGGAGGGCGTCCATCGCGATCTCGAGGGTCCGGTCCAGGTCCCAGGCGCCGGCGGCGTCGA
>WQVT01000221.1 GCA_009785715.1 Acidimicrobiaceae bacterium
GTACCTCTATCCAGGACCGGCCAGCAGCAGGACCGAGTTGATGGTCGGGCTCGCCTGGAGCGGCCTTGTCGGAATCCTGATGGTGATCGGCCTCTTCATCGATCACGGGTGGGTAGGCCGCATCGGAGCCTTGATCGTGCTGGCGGGATTGGTCCTTCCCCTATGGGTGCGAGCCGTGCCTGCGCTCCGCAGGGATCGCAACTGATGGAATTGCCGCAACTTTCCTCTTTGGACACGGCCTCTTTGAACGCAGCCGCTTGGGACACGGCCTCCTGGGACTTGGTTGTGGTGGGCGCCGGACCCGCCGGCCTGGCAGCCGGAGCCACCGCCGCCCGCGCCGGAGCGCGGGTCGCCATTCTCGACCGCACCGCCGGAATAGGGGTTCCCGTTCGAACCTCGGGCGGGAGTTTCGTTCGTCCGCTGCGCCGTTTGGGCCTGCCCCGACACCTCTGGCATCCGGTTAGCCGCGTCCGTCTCATCGGGCCCGGGCACGATCTCCACTTCGCCCTGCGCCGCCCGGTGGCGTGTGTCCTCGACGTCCGCCGCACCTATCAGTGGCTCGGCGCGCGGGCCGTCGAGGCCGGTGCCGAGTTGCGGCTACGCACCCAGGTGCGGGCCCCGCTCATGGATGGCACCCGTGTCGTGGGCGTCACGCTCGGCGACGGGGAAGCCCTGCCGGCCCGACTGGTGGTGGACGCCAGCGGCTACCGGGCGGTGATCGCCGAACACCTCGGCTTGCGGCCGCCGACGATCCGCCGCGCCATCGGCCACGAACAGGAGGTGTACGCCCCGCATTTCGAGCAGGACCTGGCGGTCCTGGTGGTCGGCGACGAGGTGGCACCCGGTGGCTACGGCTGGGCGTTCCCGTGCGGAGACGGTCGGGTCCGACTCGGTGTCGGGGTCGTCCGCCCCGACTCGGATGCCGAACCTTCCGAGCTCCTGGCCTCGTTCGTCGACCGGGTCCCCGCCCTGTCGCGCTCGTGTTCGGTGATGGGCCCCCTCGAGGTCCACGCCGGGGTAATGCCGGCCGCCGATCCGGCGGCAACGCCGTTGGTGGCGCCCGGACTGTTGCTGGCGGGCGACGCCGGGATCCAGGGATCGACGCTGCTCGGGGAGGGAATCCGCCACGCCATCGGCGCCGGCCGACTGGCCGGTTCCATCGCCGCGGCGGCGCTCGCCGCGACGGATGGGCCCATAGACGTCGACGCCCTGGCCGACTATCCCAAGGCCTGGAACGCACAGGTGGGCCGGCAGATGCGCCTCGCCTATCGGATGCACCTGCGCGTCTGCCGCTATGGCGACGAGGATTGGGAGCGGGTCCTCGACGCGGTTCGCCACCTGCGCCCCGCCCAGGTGGCGCATGCCCTCGCCGGGGACCTGAGCCCGGCTTGGGCCATCCGCACGTTGCTCACCTCACCGGGCGTCGTCTTCGGCGCCTCCGGCCGCTCCCTCGTCCGCTCGGCCCTCGACCCGCCCGGTCGGCTCCGCCCGATCCCCGCTTCCTGATAGGCGGTCGATGATCTCGTTCGCGACGGACAGCAACTGGTCCACGGTCCGCAGGAATCCCTCGTGGTCCTCGGGGCTGCTCGCCCGCATCTCCACCATCCGGGCCCGGAGCGCCGCCCTGCGGTCCACCAGCGCCTGCAACTCCCCCTCGTCTTGCTGCGGTTCGGTGGAGATCTCCGTCACAGGGGAGTCCGTCGCCGGCACGTCCATCGCAGGAGAGTAACCGAGCGGTGTCCGCACCCCGCGCGACCGCCACCCGCCGCCCCGGCACTCCGCTGGTATGGCTCGGCGCCCTATTGGTGGCCTATATGGCCGTACCGGTCATCGCCTTTCTCGTCCGCACCGCCGGATCGAATGACCGCGGCTTCCAGACCCCCGGGCTCTGGGCTGCCCTGCGTACGTCGGTGGCAGCGGCCAGCGTGGCGACACTGCTCGTCGCGGTTGTCGGCATCCCCCTGGCGTACTGGTTGGCGCGCCACCCCGGGCGGCTGGCGTCGATCGTGGGGATGGCCGTCCAGGTGCCCCTGGCGTTGCCCCCGCTGATGGCCGGCGTCGTGCTGATCTACATCGTCGGGCCATACACCACCCTCGGCAGGTGGTTCGGGGGACATCTGACCGACTCGTTCATCGGATTGGTGATCGCCCAGAGCTTCGTTTCGTCACCTTTTCTCGTCATCTCGGCCCGCTCCGCGTTCGCCGCCTCCGATCCCGCGCTCGAGGACGTGGCGGCGACGCTGGGCCTGCGACCGACGGCGCGCCTGTTCCGGATCGCCCTCCCTGCGGCCGCCGCGGGCATCCGGGCCGGCATCCTCCTCACCTGGTTGCGGGCATTCGGCGAGTACGGCGCGAACGTCCTGCTCGCGTATCACCCGTATTCACTGCCCGTGTTCACCTACGTCCAGTTCTCCGGGTCGGGTATCCCGACGACCCAGGCGCCGACGCTCCTGGCCATCGGCGTGGCGGCGGCGGTGATCACCCTCGGCTATCTCCGGTTCCCCTCGCGCCGGCGCGCGCCGGCGGTGCAGAAGGTCGAGCAACGAGAGCCCCGCCCGCTCCCGCCCACCCCCGTGCAGTTCTCGCTCGACGTGGTGATCGGCGAGTTCCACCTCGAGGCCGGCCACTGCGCTGACAGCCACCGGATCGCCATCGTGGGCCCCTCAGGGTCGGGGAAATCGATGACGCTCCGGTCCCTGGCCGGACTGCTCGGTCCGCGTGCCGGCCCGGTCTGTTACGGCTCCCGGGACGTGACCGACGTGGCGACCGAGGCCCGCCGGGTCGGCTACGTCCCGCAGACGCCGGCGCTCCTCGCGAGCCGCACGGTCTGGCAACAGGTCACCCTCGCGCCGGACGCCGATCCCGCACTGGCCCGCTGGTGGTTGGCCGCCCTCGGCCTCGCCGGGCTCGAGCGCCGGCTCCCCTCCGAGCTGTCAGGCGGACAGCGCCAGCGGGTTCTCCTCGCGCAAGCGCTGAGCCGTGAGCCGGACCTAGTGCTGCTCGACGAACCGTTCTCCGCGCTCGACGCCCCCGTCCGTGAGGAACTGCGCCGCGAGCTTCGCCGCCTGCAGCGAGATGCCGGCCTGTCCACCGTCCTCGTCACCCACGATCCCGAGGAGGCGGCACTCCTCGCGGACGAGATCCTCGTCATCGTGGACGGCAGGATCGTCCAGGCCGGCCCCCGGCGGGAGGTCTTCACGCACCCGGTCTCACCGGCGGTGGGGCGGCTCCTCGGCGTCGCCAACCTGCACACCGGGCGGCTGCGCTCGCCCACCGAGATCGCCTGGGGTGAGCTCACCCTCGAAGCGGCCCGCTCCACGGCGCCGGTGGGGACCGAGATCCTCTGGACCGTGGCGCCCGATCGCCTCACCATCGGCCCCGACCCCGGCGCGGGGCTGGCGGCCCGGGTCGTCGATGTGGCCGACCGTGGCACGACCGTCGCCGTGGAGGTAGAGGTGGACAAAGGAGGTCGGATGGAGGTCCGCGCCTCGGACCCGCCCGCCTTGTGGCCGGGGCAGCCATGCCGGTTGCTGGTCCCTCCCACCGCGATCCGGTCGTGGCCGGCCGGACCCCGTGCGGCCGGGGAGGAGCTCGCGGGGTCGATAGCTCACGACATATCGTAATATCGACGACATGTCTTCAACCACTTCTCCCAATCCCCCGCGGCCCAATCCCCAACGGCGCGGCAGGCCCGCTCCGCTCCGTGCCGTGGTCCGCCGGGTCGAGCAGCCGTCACCCCGCATGCGCCGGGTCGTGCTCGGCGGCGGAGACCTGGCGGGATTCTCCTGGCCGGGGCCGGCGAGCCACCTGAAGCTCGTCCTCCCCCTTCCGGGCCAGTCCGCCCCCGACCTGCCTGCCCCCGACGCCGACGGCCTGATCAGCTACGACCGGAACCGGGTCATCATGCGTACCTATACCCCGAGGTCGTGGGACGCGGCGGCGGGTGAGCTCGTGATCGACGTGTTCGTCCACGGTGAGGGGCCGGCGTCGACCTGGGCGGAGCAGGCCCGGCCGGGAGACGGGGTGGCCGTGAGCCGGCCGCGGGCGCGCTACGACGCCGACGCGACGGCCCCCTGGCTGGTGCTCGCCGGGGACGAGAGCGCCGTGCCCGCCATCGGCACCATCCTCGAAGGCGGCTCCCTCCCCGCGGCAACCACCGTGGTCATCGAGAGTGACGGCGACGACATCGATCTCGGGCTGCCGGACGAGACGGCTCCGACATTCGTCCGGCGCACCGACACCCCCCTCGAGGCGCTGGCGGAAGCCCTCGCAGACGGAGTCCTTCCGACCGGCGAAGGCGGGGTGTGGGTCGCCGGCGAAGCCCGTGGGATCCGGCGGATCAGGGCCCACCTCCTCTCGGAGCGAGGGCTCCCGGCCTCCTCGGTGGTCACCCGCGGCTACTGGCGCCTGGGTGAGGCCGACCACCCCGACCATGATTTCGGCGAAGACTAGGGACTTCGGCTTAGAGTGCGTGGCCGTTCCGCCGCAAGACACTCTGTTCTAATCACGACACAATGCTTCGATCAAGACACAAGGAGCCGCGCCATGGCCCGCGACAGCTATAGGGCGTTCCTGGCAGCTGTACCTCTTTTTGCCCACTGCAATGCCAGGCAGCTGGACCAGATCAACCGCGTGGCGACCGAGGCCACCCTCCCCAAGGGGAGGGTCTTCGTCGTCGAAGGTGACCAGGGTCGGGAGATGTTCGTGATCACCGACGGGACGGCGGAGGTGACCCGCGACGGGAAGGTGATCGCCCGGCTGGGGCGCAACGACGTCGTCGGCGAGCTCGCCCTCCTGCGCCACACGACGCGCAACGCCACCGTCACCGCAACGAGCGACCTCTCGGTGCTGGCGGTCGCCGCCGAGGACCTCGACCCGTTGCTCGACGAGATCCCGGGACTGGCCAAGGCCCTGCTGCAGGCCGTCGTCACCCGCCTCGACCCCGACAACGCCTAGGAGCGCGCCATGGCCCGCGACCGTTACCGGGAGCACATCGAGGCGGTGCCGCTCTTCGCCCGCTGCACCGCCCACCAGATCGACCACCTCCTCCGGGTGGCCGACGAGATCAACATTCCGGCCGGGACCACATTCATCCGTGAGGGCGAGATGGGCCGGGAGCTGTTCATCATCGTCGACGGAACGGCGGA
>WQVT01000222.1 GCA_009785715.1 Acidimicrobiaceae bacterium
CCCTTTGCCCAGCTTCAAGCCCGGAACTCGTGATCTGGACCAGGCCCTCGGCGTCGTCGAACAGCCCGAGGCTGACCGGGACGAGGTGATCGACGCCGGCGGAGTCGACCATCTCGACGGCGTAGCCGCCGCCCGGCTGTGCCAGGAGGGCGGACACGGGGACGACCAGCGCGTTCGGCACGCTCGCGGTCGTGATCGTCACCTGCACCGGGGCCTGGTCCCAGGTACCCGTTGCCGCCGGATCGGAGGGCGCCACGTCCACGGTGATGCTCGGCGTGGTGTTCGAGCCCGAGCTCCCGCCACTCGAGCTCGAAGGGCACTGGTCGCCGGATGAGTCCGAGCCCGAGCTGCCGGACCCGGAGCTGGAGGGGCAGGTGGCCACGGTCCCCACCGAGGAGACCACCCCTTTCGTGGTCTGGTTGTTCGGAAGCGTGATCGTGACCTTGTCTCCCACGGCCACGTCCGACTGCTGGGAGGCGTCGAGGGGGACCTGCACCTGGCGGGTGGTCGAAGTGGCCTGCAGCACCTGGGCGCCGTAGTTGATGGGCGACCCGAGGGTGGCGGACACGGTCGTGACCCGCGCCGAGGTTGGCAGGAACACCGCCTGGCCGAGGCTGAGGCTCCCCGTCTGGCTGACGCCCAGGTGCGCCTGGAGCTGCTCGACGGCGGTCGCCGTGGCGGCGCTGAAGGTGTCGGATGAGGGATCGAGCTGGCTGCTGGTCGCGTCACCGAGCGCGACCAGGTCGGCGTTCAGTTCCGCCACATCCGCCCCGGTGTCGCCCTCCGAGAGCGTCCGGTACGCCGGCGTGGAGCCGTAGAGCAGCACGACCGGCGACCCGTTGACCGAATAGAGGCCCTGTCCCTGGCTGACCACCTGGCCAACCGCCGGCAGGCCGGTGACCACGTTCGTGGACTGACTCGAGCCTGATGAGCTCGTCCCGCCGACGGAATTCGACGAGCTCGCCGTCTGGGCTCCCGTGGCGTGTGAAGCGCCGCTCCCGGCCGAGCCCGACGAGCCGCTGGTGCCGTTCCCACCCGTGTGGCCCTGCTGGGCGCCATTGCCGCCGCTCTGTGCCTGCGAGTGGCCCCCCTGCGACGTCGAGCCGTTCGTGTGGGAGGACGATCCGGTGTGCGGCGCGTTGTGGGTGGAGCCGGACGTGCCCGGTGTACCCGACGTGGACGGCGCCCCCTTGTGTCCCGAAGGGGTCGTCCCGGTCCTGCTCGGCGGAACCGTCGTCGGTGGGGGGGTCGTGCGCGTCGGTGTCGTCGTGGGTGGGGGCGTCGTGGTCGGTGGGGGCGTCGTCGTGGGTGGGGGTGTCGTCGTCGGTGGGGGCGTCGTCGTCGGTGGGGGCGTCGTGGTGGTCGTGGTGGATGAAGGTGGCGTTGTGGTGGTGGTGGATGAGGGTGTCGTGGTCGTGGAGGACGTCGTGGTGTCCTGCTGCTCGTCGGCGGTGAGCACCGCAGAGCTCGACATCGCCGAGGCCGATGACCAGGAGGCATCCGCGGTGGTTTGGGCCCCCGTCGACGAGTTCCCGCTCGAGCCGGTCCCGCCGGCAAGCAGGTTCTGCACGCTGTAACTGCCGGCGTATCCCAGCGTGGCGGCGACCTGGGTCTGCGATGCCAGGGTCTGCCTGGCGACCGCCTGGGTCGTGACGCCCGCCGCCGACGCAATGGCCGGGTGCGAGCCTCCGGAACCCCCGAATGGGTCCGCCACGCCCGCCACGACGCCCGCGGCGACGAAGGCCACGACCCCGGTGGCCAGCAGCCTTCGCCGCATCGGATGTCTCCGACCACCGATGACGAGGAGCGGCGTCGCCAGTTCGGTGGTGACGTCGGCGCTCATCAGCTGCCGAACCCCGCGCCCCCGTTGGGCAGATAGTGCCGGCAGACCTGCTCGGCAGCCTGGAAGGTAGGCGAGTTCGGGTCCACGCCCCCGCCGCCACCGGTCATCACCACCCGGCCCTGTGAGTTCGGCTCCGGTGCGTTCGGGACCCCGTGTTTGTGCATGCAGTTGGCCCACTTGATTTCCGCTTCCACCGTGGCGTTCTTGGCGGCTCCGCTGGTGTTCCCGCCCTTGGGGAGCTTGGACTGGCAGGCCTGCGAAGCCGACGAGAAGTTCGGGCTTGAGGTGATGCCTTGCGGCAGCTTGACCTCCGTCCCGTTGCCATTGGAGGAGATTGCGTTGTCGGGATAGTTGCTCACGCCGTGTGAGCGCATGCACTGGGCGTAGGCGATTCCGCTTTGCTGAGAAGAGTCTGAATTGCTCGTCCCCTGGGAGCTCGCACCGCTGCTCGTCGCCTGCGAGGTCGTCCCGCTCGCGCTGCTGGTGCCACCGCTCCCACAGCCCGCCGCAGCCAGAGCCACTGCTCCCAGCAGAACGGCTGCCACTGCCCAGTACCTGAGCCGGAGTTTGCGATGCTTGGTCTCGGGGGCCGTTGCGGGCGCCCCACGGCTGGTCGTCTTCACGATTGCCCTTCCTCTCTGGTCCGGCGAGCTCGCCCGACCGGAGGAAGTTGTACGAAATTGCCCATAACAAGACGGTCACCGGTCCTGTTACCGATTTGTTATGGCACCTTTGGCATCCTGAGTGTTGATGAAGGTGCTGTTGGTTGAGGATCAGGTGGAGCTCGCCGAGACGGTGGCCGCGGGGCTACGCGGGCAGGGCATGGCGGTCGAAGTGGCGTTCGAGGGCGACGATGCCCTCTACAAGGCCTCGTTCACGCCGTACGACGTGGTCGTGCTGGACCGCAACGTACCCGGCGTGCACGGCGACGAGGTCTGCCGGAAGCTCGTCGGCGAGCCCGGCGGACCCCGGATCCTGATGCTCACGGCGGCCTCCACCATCGAAGAGCGCGTCGAAGGCCTCGGCCTCGGGGCGGACGACTACCTGCCCAAACCGTTCGCCTTCGCCGAGCTGGTGGCTCGGATTCGGGCACTGGCACGCCGCCCGGGGCCGGCGACTCCACCGGTGCTCGTGCACGGGGACATCCAGCTCGACCCGGCGCGCCGGGTCGCCACCCGGGCCGGGGTGCTCCTGATGCTCAACCCCAAGGAGTTCGCCGTGCTCGAACTGCTCCTCGAGGCACAGGGAGCCGTCGTCTCCGCCGAGGAGCTCCTCGATCGCATCTGGGACCAGGCGGTCGACCCATTCACGAACGCCGTCAAGATGACCATCAGCCGGCTGCGGGCCAAGCTCGGCGAACCCCCCGTCATCGAGACCGTGTCCCGAAGCGGCTACAGGATCTGAGGGGAGCCATGCACATGCCCCGATCGGTACATCGATCCCTGGAGCGGTTGAGGCCGGCGGGACGGACCGTGCGCTTTCGGCTGACGCTCCTCTACGGCGCTCTGTTCCTCGCCGGCGGCGCCGGCCTCCTCGTCATCACGTATCTCCTCGTCGCCCACTTCTCCCGCCCCTACCGCATCATCGACCTGAAGGGCTCGGGGGCAACTCCCGGTGGCGGGGCGCCGCATATCTATCACGGGAACGGACCTCTGCCGCCCGGAGCGACGAAGATGCTGACGGCGAGCGCGGTCCACCATGTCCAGCAGCTGCGAAACCAGGCGATCGCCCAGCGGGCCGCCGATCTTCACCACCTCCTCGTCGGCTCGGGCATCGCCCTCGGCGTCATGGCCGTCCTGGCCGTCGCCGTCGGCTGGGTCGTGGCCGGCAGGGTCCTGCGACCGCTCCGGACGATGACCACCGTGACTCAGCAGATCTCGGCCCGCAACCTCCACGAACGACTCGCCCTGCGGGGCCCCAAGGACGAGCTGAGAGCCCTCGCCGATACCGTCGATGGACTGCTCAGCAGGCTCCAGCGCTCCTTCGATTCACAGCGCCGGTTCGTGGCGAACGCGGCCCACGAACTGCGGACACCCCTCACCCTGGAACGGACCCTGCTCGATGTAGCGCTCGCCGACCGCAATCCCACCGTCGAATCCCTGCAGGAAGCGTGCAAAAGGGCGGTGATCGCCATCGAGGGACACGAGCATCTGATCGAGTCGTTGCTCACGCTCGCCACCAGTGAACGAGGCCTGGAAAACGCCGAGCCCATCGACCTCGCCGATATCACCTGCGGCGTCCTGCGCTCCCCACACCGTGACATCGACTCCAGAGACCTCGCCGTCACGACCACGCTCGGGCCAGCGCCGGCGCTCGGCGACGGCCGCCTCGTCGAACGGCTCGTCGCCAACCTCATCGACAACGCCAGTTGCTACAACCAAGAGCACGGTTCCATCCACATCGCCACCGGCACCACCGCGAGCGGAGCCTTCGTATCGGTTTCGAACACGGGGCCCGTGGTGCCGCCCGATCAGATCGACCGGCTCCTCAGGCCTTTCCAACGTCTCGGCCCCGCCGGCGCCGGCGGAAGTGTCGGCCTGGGCCTCTCGATCGTCGCCGCCATCGCGGACGCCCACCAGGCCGGACTCATCGCTCGCCCGCAGCCCGGGGGCGGGCTCGCCGTCGAGGTGACGTTCCCCGGGCAAGATCGCGACCCGGACCGCCAGGACATCCATCCCCGGCAGGTCGGTCACCTGGAGTCGATGGCCACAGCCTCGCTCTGATGGGCACCCGAGGGGCTGGTGTGGATCGTGGCGGCCGTCAGCCGTGGGACGTGGCGGAGCAGATGGCGTTCCGCGTGGTGGGCGAGATCGTGCGCTTCGATGACCGTGAGGTCGGGATCGACGGTGACGTCTACCTCGGCCCGAAGGGTGTGGCCGACCCAGCGGACGCGTAGTTCTCGTATACCGCCTACCCCGGGGACGCTTTTCAGGGCCGCCGTGGCCTGGTCGACGACCGTGGGATCGACGGCGTCGAGGAAGCGGGCTCCGACCTCACGGACGGCGGAACGCAGCACCCCGAGGAGGGCGATCGTGATGAGAAGGCCGACAACCGGATCGGCCAGTTTCCAGCCCAGGGCTACCCCCAGCGCACCGAGGAGCACCGCAAGGCTCGTGAACCCGTCGGTCCGGGCATGGGCGCCGTCGGCGACCAGTGCGGCGCTGCCGATGCGGTGCCCGACACGGATTCGGTAGCGGGCGACGAGCTCGTTGCCGGCGAACCCGACCACGGCGGCGGCAGCGACCGCCCACAGGTGGGTCACGCGCTGGGGATGGATGAGCCGGTCTATGGCTGC
>WQVT01000223.1 GCA_009785715.1 Acidimicrobiaceae bacterium
CCCGCTGATCGCCCTCTCCATCGGTGCGGTCTTCGGCCTGATCCGCGGCCTCGCCGTGCTGCTCGGAGCACGGGTCACGACGCCGGAGGCGCTTATGCGGCTCCACCGTGGCTTCGACCGCCTCCGCAGGCCGGTCTGGCTCGGCGTGGTGATCACCCAGGCCGCGCTCGCACTCGCCCTCGCCGCCGTGGCCTGGCCGCCGTCGCTGGTCATCGGTGCCGTGGCCATCGCGGGAGTCACCTGGGCCGTCACCCGGTCGCCGCTGCGCCACCTGGCGACCCCGGGCTGAGCGCAGCACCCGCAACCCACCGCTGACGCGGGCCCTGCCGGTCCGACCGGTTCGACCCCCTTGTCCTGACCGCGCACCCCTGTGACTGGTGGGGCTCCTGTTACGCTCGTGACTGTTGTGACTCAGGGGATCTTGCCGTGACCGCCACCAGGCGGCCGCGCACGCGGCCGGCCCGTCCGGCTCACCCGGCCCGAGGACGGCGTCGCCGTAGCCGGCGTCCGGCGCTCCGATGGCCCTTCGCCCGCTGGGGCCGGGCGGGATGGGGCGTCGTGGCGCTGGTAGCGGCCTTCGTGGCCGCCCTCAGCGTGTACAGCACGGTGGCCGGACCGGCCGGTCACTCGATCTCGGGGGCGATCGGCGACCTGGTCGGGTGGGTCCGCTTCGGAGTCCCGCCGGCCCTCGCCGCCGGCGGGATCGTCCTGATCCGGCCGCCCGGGCCGCGCCACCCGGCCCGCCTCGTGGGGGGCGCGACCCTGATCGTGGCGGCGCTCACCGCCCTCGGCCAGGTGGTCGCCGGACCGGCGCACTGGCCGTCGGGGTGGTCGCACCTGCGGGGTGCCGGCGGTGCGATCGGCTACGCCCTCGGCCGTCCCCTCCAGACCGCGGCGGGCAGCGGCGGGGCGGGCCTGGTGTGGGGGGTCGTGCTCGTTGCCGGCGTGCTGGTGCTGACGTCCACCCCGCTGCGCAGGGTGGGTGCGGGGATCGA
The DNA here is from genome assembly GCA_009785715.1 of Acidimicrobiaceae bacterium. Taxonomy (GTDB): domain Bacteria; phylum Actinomycetota; class Acidimicrobiia; order Acidimicrobiales; family Palsa-688; genus WQVT01. Next base: position 996 of record WQVT01000223.1, read on the forward strand.
CGTGGTCGCCCGGGTCGTCGGGAGCGGTGTGCTCGGCGGTGGACGCCTCCTCCGCCGGGCCGTTCGGTCGCTGCGGTCCCCGGGGCGTCCTCCAGCCGACGTGGATGGCCCCTTCGACCAGGACCTCGCTGACGGCGCGGGAGCCGGGCCGGGTGACCGGGTCGCCCGCACGGCGGGCGCTGTCGTCGGGACCGGATCAGAGGGGCCCGACGCCGGTGGCGGGGAGGCCGTCCCCATCCACCTGCCGCCCGAGCCCGAGCCGATCGACGTGGACGCCCTGGAGGCGGCGAGGCCCGCTGCGGCGGACGGCGTCTGGCGCCTGCCGCCCCTGAACCTGCTCCACCGGAGCAAGTCGGCCGAGGTCGACCGCCGGATGGTCGAGGCCAAGGGCCGGGCCCTCGAACAGGCGCTGGCGGCGCACGGCGTCGAGACCCACCTGGTCGGCATGACGGTCGGACCCACGGTGACCCGCTACGAGCTCGAGCTCGGAGCCGGGGTGAAGGTGGCCCGGGTCCTCAGCCTCCAGAAGGACATCGCGTACGCGATGGCCGCCGCCGACGTGCGGATCCTGGCGCCGATCCCCGGGCGCTCCGCGATCGGCGTGGAGGTGCCGAACGCCCAGCGACAGCTGGTGGCGCTCGGCGACATCCTCACCTCGGCCGAGGCGCAGGAGGCGACCCATCCCCTCGAGGTGGCCATGGGCCGCGACATCGCCGGCCGCCCCGTGCTCGCCAACCTGGCGCAGATGCCCCACATCCTGGTGGCGGGGGCCACCGGCGCCGGGAAGTCCTCCTGCATCAACGCCCTCCTCACGTCGCTGCTGGTACGGGCGACTCCGGACCAGGTGCGGCTGATCCTGGTCGACCCCAAGCGGGTGGAGCTCGGCCAGTACAACGGCCTGCCCCACCTCCTCACGCAGGTGGTCACCAATCCCAAGCGGGCGGCCAACGCCCTCGCCTGGGCGACACACGAGATGGAGCGGCGCTACGACCTGCTCGCCGAGGTCGGGGTGCGCGACATCACCGGCTACAACGAACTGTTCGATCGTGGCGACCTGAACGGCGCGCCGGAGCTCGGGGCCGAGCCTCGCGAATACGTCCGCCTGCCCTTCATCCTCGTCGTGATCGACGAGCTGAACGACCTGATGATGGTGGCGGCCCGCGACGTCGAGGAGTCCATCGTGCGGATCGCCCAGATGGCCCGGGCCGTCGGCATCCACCTGGTGATCGCCACGCAGCGACCGTCGGTGGACGTGATCACCGGGGTCATCAAGGCCAACGTGCCCTCGAGGCTCGCCTTCGCGGTCTCCTCCCTGGCCGACAGCCGGGTCATCCTCGACCAACCCGGCGCCGAGCGCCTGATCGGGAAGGGCGACATGCTGCTCCTGAGCGCCTCCTCCAGTGTCGCCCGCCGGATCCAGGGCGCCTGGGTGGACGAGGAGGAGGTCCGCAAGGTGGTGGCCCACTGGCGGCGCCAGTCCGAGCCGCGCTACGTGGAGGGGGTCGAGGGCTCCGAGGACTCCGTGCTGGGTCGTGGCGCCGGCGCCGACGACGAGGACGACGATCTGCTGGCGCAGGCCCGCGACCTGGTCGTCCGCAGCCAGCTCGGCTCGACCTCGATGCTCCAGCGCAAGCTGCGGGTCGGCTTTGCCCGCGCCGGGAGACTGATGGATCTCCTCGAGCAGCGGGGCGTGGTCGGGCCGTCCGAGGGGTCGAAGGCGCGGGCGGTGTTGATGAGTGTGGAGGAGCTCGACTCGGGGTCGGACGGCTCGTCGTCGGAGTAGAGGCGTCTGGGGCGGCGGTGGTCGCCGGATGAGCGCCGTGGCGGATGTGCGCGATTTCGTGACATGTGACTGATTCCGGTTCATGTGAGCCGGGAGGGGTCAGATGGCGCTACTTCTCGCTCACATGTACGCAAATCACTCACAAAGCGGCGAGGGGGCTCCGGGCTGACGGCGGCTCTCCACCCGCCAAGCAGCCGGCCACACGGCCACGGCGGCTACGTTCTGGCGTCGTGTCCACTACCCAAGTGATCCGCACGGCCCGCGCCCCCGCCTCGTCGGCCAACCTGGGACCGGGGTTCGACAGCCTGGCGGTCGCCCTTGCGATCTACGTCGAGGTCGAGGTGGGACCGGCCGACGTCCTGCGGGTCGAGAGCAGCGGCGAGGGGGCCGAACTGCCGGCGGATGCCCGGCACCTGGCGGCCAGGGTGGCAACGAAGGTGGCCGGCCATGACCACCTGGCGATCCGTGTCCATTCCGAGATCCCGGTGAGCCGCGGTCTCGGGTCGTCCGCCGCCCTGGCGGTGGCCGCTGCGAAGGCGGCTGGGGCGGCCGATCCGCTGAGGGAAGGGGCGGAGGTGGACGGCCATCCGGAGAATGCCGCCGCGTCCACGCTCGGCGGGTTGGTGGCGGCCGCCATGGTCGACGGACGGCCGGTGTCGCGCCGCCTCCCGCTCGATCCCGACCTGCGCTTCGTTCTCGTCATCCCCGACGGCATGCTCGAGACCAGCGCGGCACGTGCCGCCCTCCCGGTGAAGGTGCTCCACGCCGATGCCGCCTTCAACCTGAGCCGCATGGGCCTGCTGCTCGCCGGCCTCGCCGACCACCGCAACCTCAATCCGGCGGCCACGGAAGACCGACTGCACCAGGACGCCAGGGGCGAGCTGTTCCCCGAGGCCGCGGACATCCTGCAGGTGCTCCGCGAGGCCGGTGCGCTCGGGGCGTGTTGGTCGGGGGCGGGCCCGAGCCTGCTCGGCATCACCGTCGACGCCGACGCACCCGCGGTCGCCTCCGCCGGCCGCGCCGCCCTCTCCGAGTACGGCATCCATGGTCGGGTGCTGACCCTCGCCGCAGACCTGGCCGGCGCGACGTTGGTGGGGACCGACCGGCCCGCGTGAGGCCGTCACCGTACGTGTGACTGGCGTCACACTCCGTGGGGGTGTCCACCTCCTCCGAGCGCCTGCTCAGTAGGGTGGCCAGGGTCTGACCGTGGGGTCAGAGCTCGGGCGAGTCCACGGCGGTCGCGGTCCGGGCGACAAGCCATCGGGGTTCCTGCCCGAGATGACGAGAGGAGCGGATCACGAGCATGGCCAGCTACGAGGGGTACTGCGTGAAGTGCAGGGAGAAGCGCCAGTTCGACGGCGAGGAGGTCACCCTGGCCAACGGCCGGCCGGCGGCACAGGGTCTTTGCCCGACGTGCGGTACCAAGATCAACCGGATGCTCTCCGGCCGCAAGTAGCCCGCCCAGGCGTCCCCGTCCCCGGCTCCCCTGGGCAGGGGACGGGACCCGCGGCCCGGTAGGATGGGTCGGTGAAGTACTGGTTGGAGACCCTGGGGTGCCCAAAGAACCAGGTCGACTCCGACAAGCTGGCCGGCACCCTGCGCGCGGAGGGCTACGTACCCGCTCGTGAGGCCGGGGCCGCGGACCTGATCGTCGTCAACACCTGTGCGTTCATCGAAGCGGCCCGCCAGGAGTCGATTGATGCCGTGCTCGACTTGGAGGGCGCGCGCCGGGACGGTGCTCGCTTGGTGGTGACGGGATGCATGGCGGAGCGCTACGGCCAGGAGCTGGCCGATGCCCTTCCGGAGGTCGACCTGGTGGCCGGCTTCGGGGTGCCCCTCACTCGGACGGCTGAGCCGCCCGCAGTCGGGGCCGTTCCGGTCGCCCTGTCAAGGAAAAGCGACCGGCTCCGAGTCGCCGCGCCCTCCTTTGACCTACTGAACCTGCCGCGACCTGCCTCGGAGGCCCCCTGGGCGTACCTGAAGGTTGCCGAGGGGTGCAACCGCTCCTGCGGCTTCTGTGCGATTCCCAGCTTCCGTGGCAAGCAGCGGTCCCGCGAGATCGGGTTCCTGCTGGACGAGGTCGACGCACTCGGCGCCGAGGAGATCATCCTCGTCGCCCAGGACCTCGCTTCCTACGCCACAGACCTCGGCCGGCGGGGAGCGATCGTCGACCTGGTCCGGGAGGTGGCGGCCCGGGTCGCCCGTACCCGCCTCCTCTACTTGTACCCCTCCGAGCTCAGCGAGAGTCTGATCGAGGTGATGGGGGAGACCGACTGCCACTACTTCGACCTGTCCCTGCAGCACGTCTCCCGCCCCCACCTGCGCCGCATGCGTCGCTGGGGCGACGGGCGGCGTTTCG
>WQVT01000224.1 GCA_009785715.1 Acidimicrobiaceae bacterium
GCTTCAGGCGCTCCGCCATCGGGTAGTCCCTGCGTTGGCTCTCGAACAACCCGCCCCAGTAGAAGGGGCTGCCGGGCAGAAGGAAGTCACGGGCGTCGTCGGTGATGTGGTAGCGGCCACCACGCGTCACGAGATAGCCGAGCGAGGCGAGCATCGGCAGCACCGCGCCAAGCGCGCGCGGGTTCAGGCTGAGCCGCTCCGACAGGTCGTCGACGGTGCCGGGTTCGTCCGCGAGGCTCGGGAGGATCCCCAGCTCGTCGGCCGCCAGCAGGGTCGGAAACCAGAAACGCGAGAAGTGCGCTTCCCAGATGCCGAGCCCCCACGAACCCGGCGATTGCAGCATGGTCACTGCTCCTCCCCCCTCGAGCCGGCAGCGGTCGATCAGGTTTCCACCTCCACGGAACCTGCGCAAACCGAGGAGGGCAAAATGGGTCCGTGACCTTTGCCCGGCAACGCGGCCGCGCCGGGCGCCCCGATCGGACCGAGCGGAGCCGGCAGGTGGCGGCGTGGGCCCAGTACGGGGCCGCCGCCCACGGATGGCAGGCGCCGGTGGCCGCCGTGCTGAGCGGGCCGTGGCTGCTCTCGCTCGCCACCAACGCCGTCGGCAAGCACGGGATCCTGATCGAGCTCGGACCCCTCCGTCTCTCCGCCGCGGCCTACCCGTCGGCGATGCTCACCTTCGCCGCGGTCCTCCAGCTCCTGATGCTCCCCGTGCTGGGCGCCGCGGCGGACGCCCGAGCCGCCAAGCGCCGCTGGCTCCAATTCGGCTGCGGCGCGGGCTCGGTGGTCTGCGCCCTCCTGGCCCTCACCGGCGGAACCCTGTGGCTCTTGGCCGGGATCCTCATCCTTGTCGGCTCCGCGCTCTCGTCGGTGACCGATCTGATCTGGAACGCGATGCTGCCCGAGCTCGCCGAGCCGGACGGGTCCGACATCGTGTCGAGCCGCGGCGCCGCCATCGGGTACCTGGGGGCGGGGGTGATCCTCGCCGTCGAGCTGGCGTTCCTCAACGCCCGCGGGGTCTTCGGGCTCTCGAAGTCCACCGCCGTGCGGCTCTGCTTCGTCGTGGCCGCACTGTGGTGGGCGGGAATCGGATTGCCGGCGATCCGCCGCCTGAACCCACCGCTCCGGGCGCGCGTGACGGCCGATCGTGGCACGGGGCCGGGCCGCGCCCCCGGCCCCTTTGCCCAACTTGGCAACGGCTACCGGCTGCTGCGGCAGATGCCCCAGACCCGTCGCTTCGTCATTGCCTATATCTGTTTCGGCGACGCCGTGTCGTCGGTCATCGCCCTGTCCTCCACCTATCTCACCCACGAGCTGTTCGGCAACAGCGCCAGCCGGGCCTCGACGTTCCTCTTCGCCCTCATCCTGATGGTCCAGTTCGTCGCCATCGCCGGCGCCCTGGCCTTCACCCGCCTCGCCCGACGCATCGGCACCAAGGAGGCGATCCTCGTCAACCTGGTGGTCTGGTTCGGCGTGATCGCCTTCGCCTATGCCATCCTCAACACCAAGGCAGAGGCCGTGGTGATGGGGGCGGTCCTTGGCCTCGCCCTCGGCGGGTCGACGGCCCTCGCCCGCTCCCTGTTCTCGCGCATGATTCCCGCCGGCTGCGAGGCCACGTTCTTCGCCCTCTTCGAGGTGTGCAGCGCCGGGACGTCGTGGCTGGCGCCGCTCATCTTCACCATCGTCGTGAACACCACGGGCTCGTTCCGACAGGGCATCCTGTCGCTGATGGCCCTCTTCGCCGCCGGCTTCGTGCTGCTGCGCCGCGCCGACACGGCGGCGGCCGAGCGGGAGGCGGCGGGGGCCGGGACGCTCGGGGCACATTGACCCGGGCAACGGGGACTTCTGGCCCTACTCGGCCCGGAGCCCTCTCAGCCACAACTAATGCTCATGGGTCCGATCCTCGGCAGTGTCGTGAATCTCGACCGGGCGGGAAGCTACGTCCATTGGTCGATCTTCCAGGTGTCGGTCGCCAACCTCGTGCTCATCGCCGTGATGGTGGTGATCTTCGGTGCGGCGCTGGTGCTCCCGTTCCCCGGGGGACGGGCGAGCGCGCAGCGCCGGGGCGTAGCCGGTAACGGGCTCGCCCCTCGGCCGAACGGGCGGGTCGCCGTCGCCGGCGAAGAGGAGGATCCGACGATGTGGACCGCCCGCGTCCGTCGCTTCGCCCTGCGCATCCTGCCCCCCGAGAAGCTCCTCCCGGACGCGCAACCCGCGTACGTGTCGTCGTGGATCTACATCTTCGGGGTGGCGACGCTCGCCGCCCTCGGCGTCGTGATCGCCTCCGGGATGGCCCTCGCGCTCGGGGGCCCCGACTGGTGGCACTACAACGCCGTCGGGCACTTCTTCAACAGCCTCCACCTGTGGAGCGTCGAGCTGTTCATGGCCTTCATGGTCATCCACCTGTGGGGGAAGTTCTGGATGGCGGCCTGGCGCGGGCGCCGGCGGATGACGTGGATCACCGGCGTCGTGGCGTTCATGGCGTCGATCGTCGAGTGCTTCACGGGCTACCTCTCGCAGCAGAACTTCGACTCCCAGTGGATCTCCACCAACGGCAAGGACGCGATCAACGCGACGGGGCTCGGCGGCTTCTTCGACCTCATGAACTTCGGCCAGATGCTGATGTGGCACATCGTCCTGATCCCGCTGGTGCTGGTGGCGATCGTCGGCGCGCACATCCTCCTCGTGCGCGTCCACGGCGTCTCGCATCCCCTCCCCGCCCGCCGGGTGAGGACGCGCGCCGAGCGCCGGGCCGCGGCCGTGGCGGACGCCGGGGAGTGGACGGGCCCGAAGCGCCGCTACGACATCCTGAAGGAGGCGACCATCGCCGGAGCGGTCGTCCTGATCCTCGTGGTTGCGCTCGCCGGGATGCTCTCCTCGCCCAACGAGCCGCCGGTGACGGTGCAGAGCTGGGCGAAGGTCGCCCCCGCCGACTTCATGGGCACTGCGGCGAGCGAGCTCGCCGGGACGAGCGAGACCGCCCAGTACGGCCCGCCCTACAACAACGCCTCGGGCTCGGTGCAACGGATCGGGGTGTCCTGGCAGCTCCTCGCCGGCGTGCGCCAGCCGATCAACGCGGCGCAGACGTTCGTGCTCTCCCCCCTCGCCACGCTGGCGACGACCGACCGCAGCGTCGGGCTGGCGCTGGCCGACTACCGCGCGGCGTCGGGGCACACCCGGCAGGCGTGGGCGAACGCCTACCTGAACGCGGTGGCGAAGGTCCGCTTCGTCGGAGGGTCGCCCGTGGTCCCGCCGGCGAAGGACGGGCCGGTGCCGCAGCTGATCGCCGGGGAGCTGATCCTCGGACAGTCCGGGGCGCTCGACGCCGACCTGCTCGCAGAGCAGCCGTTCTACGGCAGCAACTACACCAAGCCGCTGCTGTTCCTGGAGGACGGCAACTACTTCTCGTCGCTCGCCCAGGCGCAGCACCTGACCGGTTCCCAGTGGGGGGTGATGAACGAGACCGGGAGCTATCCGGGGCAGCCGTGGCTGTGGCTTTACACCCTTTGGTACCAGCTTCCGGGGTTCCGTTCGTCGGCCAACGTCGACCTGATCGCCATCTATCTGACCGGGGCGGCGACGATCCTGTTGCTCTGCGTCCCCTTCATCCCCGGGTTGCGGGATGTCCCGACGCTCGTGCCGGTGCACCGCCTGGTGTGGCGGTCGTGGAACCGGCGGGACCTCGCCAGCGGAACGCCACCGCCCGCTCCGGGACCAGCGGTGACGGAGGCCGCGGAGGTGCATAGGACCCCGTAGGTTTGGGGGGGCATGAGCGAAAACCCCGCAGCATCGGTGAGGTTCGCCCGGGCGGCGGATGCCGAGGTGGTCGGCCGGTTGCTCGACCAGTTCAACCGCGAGTTCGACGACCCGAGCCCCGGTCCGGCGTTCCTCGCGGATCGCGTTGCCGAACTGATCGGCAGCGGGGCGATCGACGTGCTGCTCGGGGGCGAAGGACCCGACGCCGTTGCCGTGCTCTACTTCCGGCCGTCGGTCTGGAGCAGCGGCATGGAGTGCTACCTGGCGGAGCTGTTCGTGACCCCGGAGCGCCGGGGCCGGGGGCTCGGGCGGGCGATGATGGACGAGGTGCTCGACCACGCCCGTCGCCGCGGTACGGACTACATGATGATCGGGGTGGACGAGCCGGACGCCGTGGCGCGCCACCTCTACGAGAGCGTCGGCTTCACCAACCGCTCCGGCGGGCCGGACGGGCCGTACATGTTCGTCTACGAGCGCGAGCTGTAATTCAGTGGAAGGAGAAGATCTGGCTGAGTGAGTTGGTCACCCAGGGATTCCCGGCGGGGTTGACGGCGATGCGGATCGCCCCGCCTGATACCGGTTGGTGGCCGGTGGTGGTGATCTGGGAGATGCCGAAGCCGCCGGGTGTCGGGTTGGTGCCGACGGTCCAGGCCGCGCTGTTGGCCCCGACGCCGATATCGGTCGCCGAGCCCGCCACGCGGACGAAGGCGTGCCCCGTCCAGCGCCAGATCTGGTGGAGCGAGTTGGTCACCCACGGGTTCCCGGCCGGGTCGACGGAGATGCTGACCGCCCCACCCGCCACCGGTACAGTGCCGGCGGCAGTGATCTGCGAGATGCCGAACCCGCCCGGTGCCGGGTTGGTGCCCACGACCCACACCGAACCGTCGGCCCCGACGCCCACGTCGGTCGCCTGGCCCGGGACGTGGACGAAGGCATGCCCGGTCCAGCGCCAGATCTGGTGGAGCGAGTTGGTCACCCACGGGTTCCCGGCCGGGTCGACGGCGATGCTGACCCCCCCGCCAGGCACCGCAACCCAGCCGGTGCCCGCGAATCGCCAGATGCCGAACCCGCCCGGCACCGCGTTGGTGCCAACGACCCACACCGAGCCGTTGGCGCCAACCCCGACATCGGTCGCCGAGCCCGGTTCGCGGTGAAATCCCGGTGGCGGATTGACCGTCAGGGTAAACGCTTGGGTCGCCGCCGGGCTGACCCCGTTTTGGGCGGTGATCATGAGGTGGTACACCCGTGCGGTACCCGCCGCCGGGGTGCCCGCGAGCGTCGCCGTCCCATCCCCGTGGTCGGTGAACCGCACCCCGGCCGGCAGCCCGCCGCCCTCGCTCAGCGTGGGGGTCGGGAACCCGACGCTTGTCACCGTGAAC
>WQVT01000225.1 GCA_009785715.1 Acidimicrobiaceae bacterium
ACCCTTGAGCTCGTTCGACACCCGCGGGTGGTGCAGGTACTTGAGGAACGGCTCGTCGACATGCGTGGCGAGCCCGCCCTCCACGGCGATCACCGCCTTGAACTCCCCGGGGTAGTGCAGCGCGAGGTCGGGAGCCAGGTGCCCGCCCATGGAGCAGCCCAGGTACACGGCGCCCTCCAGCTCCAGCTCCCTGCGAAGCGCGACCACGAAGCGCATGAACCAGTCCTGGTGCAGGGCGTACTCCTGCTTCCACCATTCTTCGGTGGGTGGCGGAACCGACTTGCCGTGGTAGGGCAGGTCGTAGGCGACCATCCGGTAGCGGGACGCGATCTCGGGATCCTCGAGCAGGTGGCGCCACTGGCGTCCGTCGGCCCCGGCCGTGTGCTGGCAGAGGACCGGCATCCCCTCCGAGCCTTCCGCCTCCTCGTAGTAGACGCGGTATTCGACGTCGTCGACGGTGACGTAGACGTAGCGACCGATGATGTTCGACAGCCTCGGCACGGGTGTCAGTCCCCCTCGACCTTGGCTGCCTCGACAGCCCTGTCCTCGATGACGGCGACGTCGCGCAGGATGTCGGCGGTGCGGCGAACGGCGGCGTAGTAGGCCCAGAGCGTCTCGACGTCCCCGTCCATGCGGAAGCCGTGATGGGCCGTGGCCGCGTGGTAATCCTGGAAGAAGGGCCGCGGCTTTTCCTCGAGGAGCTGCGCCCAGTCGGCGGCCGGGGCGGCGATGACCACGGGCCCCGGTCCGGTGACCGCCTCGAGGTCGGCCGGCAGCGACGACGTCACGCCGGTCACCGTCCCGTCCTCGAGGCGCACGACGGTCGGCTCGTGGCCTACATCATCCACTCGGAGCTCGAGCGCCCCGGTCCAATAGCGCGCCGCAAGGCGGAATTCGCGGTCCGCATTGAGGGCGTCCTTCAGTCCTTCCGCCGGGAACGTCACCTTCATCGGCTCATCTCCATGTCGGGTGGTCGATGCTAACGCCGGGGTAGGAGGGTGCCGGCGGGCCCTGCGGGGAGGCGGGGGCTGCTCGGCGTAGGGCTGGCGGTGCGGTGGCGGGGGGCGCACGGGGCGGCCGGGGCGGGGGGCGCACGGCGGGGTGGCGGCGGCGGCCGGCTCAGGGCGCGATGCACCCCCGAAAACAGAGCCCGATTCGCGCCCTGAACTTCCGCCCGCGCCGGCGGGAACCTGCCGTCAGGCCGACTGGGGGACCGCCCGCCCTACGCCCTAGCCGCTGACCGACTGCCAGGGGATCTCGGGCGCGCTCGGGTCCAGCCCCTTCACGTCCTTCTTGGCCACGAGGAACCGGGTGACCGTGAACAGGTAGGGGGCGTAGGCCTCCTGGTTCAGATAGGAGAAGACCTTCCGGTAGGCCTGCCCCTCGGCCTTGAGGCTCGGGGCGGCGATCGCGGCGTAGATCAACTTGTCGAGGTTGGGGTCCTTGACGTTCGAGAACGGACTGGTGGAGAGGTAGGCGAAGGGCACCCCGGGGAGGATCGACGGGTTGTAGTTGCCGACCGACGTCGAGACCGCCTGGACGGCCCCGGTGGCGCTGGCCTTGACCATGGTCGGCAGGTTGACCAAGTTGATCTTGGCCTGGATGCCGGCGGCGGCCAGCTGAGACCCTTCAGCCTCGATGACCGGGACGAGGGGCGACGGGGTGATCGTCCACAGGGTGAAGCTGAGCCCACCCAGCTGCTTCACGATCGCCTTGGCCTTGGCCAGGTTGTACGTCCGGTAATGGGGGACCTTGGGTGTCCAGAACAGCCCCCCGGGTCCGGTGGGGGACTCCGAGAGCGTGTCGAGCCCGCCCTCGATGTGCTGGTTGATGACCGGGGGATCGAGGGCGTAATAGATCGCCTCGCGAGCCAGGATGTTGTTGAACGGCGGGTGTTGCGGGTCGATGTTGATCGTGTACGACTGGATGGCCGGCGCCTTGTACACCGCGAACTGGTTGGCGCTCTTGACCGTCTCGACGAGGCTCGGGGTCGAGAGGCCCGGGTAGACGTCGCCCGAGCCCGCCTGCATCGCCTGAATCGCGTTCAGGTCGCTGTTCACCGTGACGAAGGTGAGGTTGCCCAGCTTCGGTTCGCCCTTGTCCCAGTAGTTCGGGTTCGCCTTCAGGGCCAGCTTCGCGTTGGGGCTGTTCTGCACCACCACGAACGGTCCGGCGCCGACCGGGTGCTGGCCGAACGCGGTCTCCCCCAACTTCTTGAATGCTGTCGGGGAGATCATCCAGTCCGGCGCCTCTTCGGGGAAGCCGTCGATCAGGTTGATGTCGATGTTCTTCAGGTTCAACGCCACTTCGTAGTTGTTGACCTTCGAGACCGACTTGACCGAGGTGAAGTTCGAGAGGCAACCGCAGGCGTTCTTCGGGTTGAAGTCGCGCTGGAGGTTGAAGACGACGGCGTCGGCATCGAGCGGCGTGCCGTCGCTGAAGGTCACCCCGTGCCGCAGCATGATGTCGAACTGCAGGCCGTGGTCCGTGGTCTTCCAGCTCTGGGCGATATCAGGGAGGATCTTCCCGTTCGGGCCCGGCTGGAAGAGCATCCCGTAGATGGAGTTGTAGAAGTCCCAGTGCTCACCGGCGGTGGTGTCCGGGAGCGGGTCGAGCACGCTCCACGTTCCGGTCGAGCCGGTGAGCTCGAGCGCCGTCAGACTCCCTCCGCCGGCGGCCGACGCCGGCGCCGATGTGCTGCCGAGCAATCCGAGGAGCAGGCCGAATGTGGCGGCCAAACTCAAGACCAAGCGTCCCAGCGCGTACCGACGTCGCATTGCGAGCACGTCCACCCCCAAGGTCAGCGCTCCGCACGGCCTCCCGGCCGCGCATTACCCGCCTGACCGTAACGGTTCGCGACAGGATCGTCAACGACTATGTGTCGATGGTGTGGCTCAGCTGCCGTTTTCAAGCCCGGCCTGCTCGAGGTCGAGTGCGCGCGCCAGGCGCCGGCGAGTCGACTCGTTGATCTGCCCCTGGTCGTAGAGGTGGGCGAGTTCGGCCCGTTCCACGCCGATCAGGTCGCGACGGAGGCGGCGGTAGGAGGCCTCGAGCGACCCTTCGGGGCCCGCCCGATCGACCTCGCCGTCGAGATGGTCGAGGCGGGCCAGCAGACTGCGCCGCAACTGTTCGATCACCACCTCGGGTGCCACCTCCAACTCGGCCAATTGCTCGAGGTGGTCGAGGGCCGATCTCGCCAGCCGGCGTCGGGCAGCAAGCTCCTGCCGCCCGGTGACCGACGGATCCAGCGTCACGCCGGCACGGCGCACGAGCGGGGCCAGGCTGAAGCCCTGCACGGCCAGCGTGACCACGATCACCGAGGTCGCCAGCACCTGGATCAGGTCCCGACCGGGGAAGGGTGCGCCGCCGTCGGCGGTCAGCGGGATGGAGAGGGTGGCGGCCAGCGGGATCACACCCCGCGCCCCCGCCCAGGACACCACGGCGGGCACCTGCCACGACGGTCTGCCCGGTCTGCGCCGCAGTACGTGGTCGGCGGCCGAGAGGGGGAACACCCACAGGATCCGCACCACGAGCAACCCGCCGGTCACCGCCAGGGCCTCCAGGGGCCAGAGATGTTCCCTCCCCGACAGGCCGCGGACCACAACGGGCAACTCGAGGCCGATCAGGGCGAACACGACGCTCTCGAGGAGGAACACCACGGTCCCGTACACCGCCTCGAGCTGCAAGCGGATGTCGCCGGTCGTGAAGCGGCCGGTGCGGTTCCCGACGGCCACGCTGGCGACAACGACGGCCGTGACCCCCGAGGCGCCGGCCGCCTCCGCAGCGACGTACGCCAGGTACGGAGTGACGAGCGCGATCACCGTCTCGAGGACGGGGTCCTCGGTCCGTCGTCGGACCAGTCCGACGGCGACGGCCACCACCGCGCCGACCGCTGCGCCGCCAAGAGACAGGCGGATGAACTCGACGATCGTGTGCCCCCAGGCGACACTCCCCCCGGCAACGGCAATGGACACCGCCACCCTGAAGAGGACCAGGCTGGTGGCGTCGTTGAACAGGCTCTCGGCCTGGACGAGGGCCTGGACCCGGGGCGGGAGCGACAGGCGCCGGCCGAGTGCGGTGACGGCCACCGGGTCCGTGCTGGCGAGGATCGCCCCGAGGACGAAGGCGGCGGCCCCGGGCAGCGGGGTGACGAGCCCGGCCAGCACGGCGACGACCGCGGCCGAGGCCAGCACCAGGCCGACGGCGAGCGCGGCCACGGGCCGCCACACCTGGCGGAGGTCCCGCCACGCCAGCTCCTCGCCGGCGGCGTAGATCAGAGGAGGGAGTACGACGAGGCTGACCACGTCGGGGGTCACCCGGATCGAGGGCACACCGGGGATGAGCCCGACGCCCACGCCGACCACGACGAGTAGCGACGGCGCCGGGATGCTGAGGTGCCGGGCGAACGTGGCGACCACCGTCGCCACCACCACCAACGCCAACACCGTCTCGACGCTGCGCATCCCGGGCTCCAGTCAACTCGACCTCGTGCCGACCAGACTTCCCGGCGCTCCGAACGCGCAGGATACCGTCCGCCCGTCTGGGCGTGCCTCCGCTAGGTCAGGTGGCGATATCCGGGTAGGGCAGGTTGAACTGCGACAGGCGGGCGGCGTAGTCGAGCTGCATCCCGAGCGGCTCGGTGAAGTCGCGCTCGAACATCGCGATCCAGAGCGTCAGCGTGAGGAACGGGTGGGCGCCCATCTCGAAGAGTGCGGGCACATCCTGCGCGGAGAGGGCGGCGCGTTCGGCATCGGTGAACGACAGCCAGGTGGTCGCCTCGGCGTCGATGACGTTGAGAATCTTGCCCGCCCGCTCTCTCTCCCACCACGTGACCGTGCCGGCAGGGTCCTCCCGGTAGCGCTCGACCAGTTCGGGATCCCGGTCGACGGTGTAGAGGAACTTGTCCACCAAGTACTTACTCACGCGTCCACCCCGTTCGGATACCAGGTGAAGTACGCCTCCATCGTGTGGAACAGGTCCAGGTTGTCGGCGTAGTCGGCCTGGTGGTAGCCGGCGATGCCCATCATCAGCATGAAGTCCATGAAGCCGTGGGTGGCGTTGCCGGGGGCGTGCAGGCTGTCGAGGGTCACCGACGCCAGGCAACCGTCGATGTCGCCCTTGGCGATCCAC
>WQVT01000226.1 GCA_009785715.1 Acidimicrobiaceae bacterium
CGTATGGCTGAACTCGTCGGGCGCTACCGGGACCTGCCACTCGGAACAGTCGACGCCTCAGTTGTAGCCGCGGCTGAGCGACTCCGAATCGCCCAGATCGCCACCCTCGATCATCGCCACTTCGCCGTGGTACGCCCTGCTCATCTCCCTGCCTTCGAACTGCTCCCATAGCCCCAAACGTCTGACGGCAGTCAACGGCTCGCATATCGGCGGAGGGCCTGTCGAGCTCAACCTAGGGGTTGACAACCGGGTGGCGGTGACGTACCGTCCTATTCAACCAAGAGGTTGAGGAGAAAAGGTGCACGCGCAGGCGATCGTGACTGTGTTCTCGGCGCTGGCCGACGAGACGAGACTGGACATCGTCACCCGCCTTGCCACGGGCGACGCAACCTTGAGCGAGCTGGCCGAGCACTACGACATGTCCATCCAGGCGGTATCCAAGCACCTCTCGGTGCTCGAGGACGCGGGGGTGGTGTCCCGCCGGCGCGAGGCGCAGCGTCGACCGGTCCGATTGGAAGCGGAAGTGTTCGACCTCATGACCAAGTGGATCGAGCGATATCGCCAAGATGCCGAGGCCCGGTACCGGCGCCTCGACCAGCTGCTCACCCAATTCGATGACCAGAACCCCGAAAAGGACGAAGGAGCAACGCCATGACGACCACGGCAAACCGAGAGGCCGAGATCACCATCGACGACAAGACGCCGTCGATAAGAATCGTCCGGGAGTTCGACGCCCCGGTCAGGGCGGTGTACCGGGCCCACACTGACCCAGAGCTGTTCGTGCAATGGGTTGGCCCTGACAGCCTCAACTCCAGCCGCGTCGATCGCTGGGACTGCCGCACCGGAGGCGAGTGGCGCTACGTCTCTATTCGAAACGACGAGGAGCACTGGTTCCGGGGTTGCTTCCATGAAATCCGACCCGACGAGCTCATCGTCCAGACGTTCACCTACGAGCCGGTGGCCGACACCGTGTCGCTTGGACGCTTCGTTTTCGAGGATCTGCCTGGCGGTCGCTGCCGGCTCACCGCGACCTCGCTGGTCGACAGCTTCGAAGCCCGCGACGCGTTCGTGGCCAGCGGGATGGAGGTTGGCGTCCAAGAGGGCTTCCGCAAGCTCGACAGGCTCTTCGCCCCATGAATGCGGAGGTGATCGACGACCCGCGGAGTACCCCGTGGGAGAACTGATCGTCGACTTCATCACCTCGCTGGACGGATACGCGTCGGGAAAGGGCTGGCCAGGTGGTGGGGTCTCGAAGGTCCCGGGTACCTCGGCTGGCTCGACGAGCGACCCAATGCCACGCTGCTCATGGGTGTGAACACCTACCGGCTGATGTCGGGCTTCGCCGCCGGCGCCGCCTCGGCGGGGGCCGGCGAGTTCTCCGGCGACGAGGAGGCCTCAACCGGCTGAGCGGACGGCGCTGTCTCAGTCTCCCGGTTCCCCGTAGGCTCGCGACCGGGAGCCGCGAAATCGGGGAGGAACCACCATGTCCCAGCAGCAAACGAGCGGATCGTCCACGACCTTGCCAGAGGCAGGGACGTGGACGATCGATTCGGCCCACTCGTTCGTCACCTTCAGCGTCGAGCACTTCACGCTGGCCTTGGCCCGGGGGCTCGCCACCGGACCCACCGGTACGGTGACGATTGCCCCCGAGCTCGGCGACAGCTCGGTCCGGGCCAGCATCGACGTGTCGAGCATCCGGACCGGAAACGCCATCCGTGACGAGAAGATCCAGGGCCCCGACGTCCTCGACATGGAGAAGTACCCGACGATCGACTACGCCTCCAGCGGGCTGAAGGACCTCGGCGGCGGGAAGTACACCCTCGAGGGGAGCCTCACCCTGCACGGGATCACGCGGCCGGTGCCCCTGTCAGTCAGCTTCGGGGGGGTCATCGTGGACACCTGGGGCAAGGAGCGCCTCGGGGTGACCGCCACCGGGGACATCGACCGGGACGAGTTCGGCGCCGGCGAGTGGGCCCACGCCCCTCTGGCCGGGGGCGGCTTCATGGTGCCGTCCAAGGTCATCGTCACCCTCGATATCGAGGCGACTCGGGACATGCCCGAGGGCTGACCGGCTCACCACCCGTGTGCCCGGCCACCACGCCGCAGGGCCGAGCAGGCGCAGCAGGGCGGGCACCACGAGCAGACGGATCACGGTGGCGTCGACCACCACGGCCGCGGCCAGGCCGAGCCCGATCACCTTCAGGCTGAGCTCGTTGGAAGTGACGAAGCTGGCGAAGACGAGCGCCATGATGGCGGCGGCCGCCGTGATCACCCGCGCCGTCCGGCCGAGGCCGACACCGACCGCGGCGGCGGGGTCGCGCACCTCGTTCCGGGCCTCGCGGATGGCTCCGAGGAGGAACACCTCGTAGTCCATGGACAGCCCGAACACGATGGCGAAGAGCAGCGGTGGAATCCAGGGGGCGATGGGGGCGGCGGTGGCGCCTATGACTCCCGCTCCCCAGCCCCACTGGAAGATGGCGACGATGATCCCGTACGCCGCGCCCACCGACAGCAGGTTGAGGACGACGGCCTGGAGGCCGACGATCACGGACCGGAACCCGATCAGCAAGAGGAGGAAGCTGATGGCCAGCACCCCCGCGAGCATCCAGGGGAGACGCTCCGACGTCTTGTGGGCGAAGTCGATGTTGCCTGCGGTCTCACCGCCGACGTGGGTCACGAGCCCCGTGCTGTGGTCGGCCGGGGCAACGACGTCAGTGCGCAGATCCTTCACCAATTGTGCCGTGGCACGGTCGGCCGGACCAGTGGTGGGGATGACCGTGATCAGAGCCACCTGCTTGTCCGGGCTGAGCTGAGCCGGGGCGACCGAGGCGACGCCGGCATGGCGGGCCAGGGCGTCGTGCAGCTCAATGACTGCCTCGGGAGCGGCCCGGGAGGTGTCGGCTGCGACCAGGATCGGCCCGTTGCTGCCCGGCCCAAAGCCCTCGCTCGTCAGGTCGTAGGCGATCCGGGTGGTGCTGCCGGCCGGGTCCGTGCCGGCGTCCGCGGTGCCAAGATGCATCGATAGCACCGGGGCGGCCAGCAGGAGCAAGACCAGCAGCCCGCCCGAGGCGAGAAACGCCGGGCGGCGCTCGATAGCCCGGACCAGGCGCCGCGCCCCGGGGCGCTCACCCCTCCGGGAACGCCCGATCCGGGCGCCGGCGAAGCCGAGCAGAGCCGGCAGGAGGGTCAGCGTCGCGGCCACGGCGGTGGCGACCGCCAGCATGCAGCCGACGGCCAAGCCGTTGTAGATGTTGAGTCCCATCACCCACAGGCCTGCCAGCGAGACGGCGACGGTACTCCCGGCGAGGACGACCGAGCGCCCGGCGCTCGACGCCGCCGCGACGGTGGCTCCCAAGACGTCTCCCCGCCGATCGGCCAAGGCGGATCGGAAGCGGGTGATCATCAGCAGCGTGTAGTCGATGCCGACGCCGAGCCCGATCATGGCGGCCACTTCGTCGGTGAAGTTGGGGGTGGCAACCCAGCGGGCGGCCACCGCGATCAGCGGCAGCGAGGTGGCGATGCCGACCAGGGCGACCACGACCGGGAGTCCGGCGGCGATCGCCGAGCCGAGCACGATGAGCAGGATGACGAGCGCCGCAATGACACCGATCACCTCGGCTTTCGGCGACGAGCCGCTGATGAAGGAGTCGCCGCTGAAGGCCACCTGGACTCCTTCTGCCCGCAGCGGCCCGGCCCGGTCCTTGATGGTCGAGGCGACCGTTGTCGGATGGTCGGTGTTGCCGTTGGCCATCGTGAACGACGCTGCCAGGATCCCGTCATGCGGGGCTTGCTCGATGGCGCCGACGTCGGTCACGCCCGCCACGTGGTCCAGGGATTTCAGCCACTCGTCGACGGCGGCGCGGTGGTTACCGACCTTGGCGAAGACGACCTGGTCCTCTTCGCCGGCGGCGGCGGGGAAGTGCTCTTGCATCATGTCGAGCGCGGCCTGTGAGTCCGTGCCGGGAAGCGTGCCCTGGGTGTTCCACGGGGCCGAGAAGGCGGCGCTGGCCGCGAAGGCGGCGATGATCAGGGCAAGCCAGGCCAGGACGACCCGCTTGCGATGGACGAAGCAGATGGTGGCGATACGGGCAAGCATTGAGGGTTGCTCCTCTCGGATGGGGTTGGGTGCTGCATCGGGGGCGCGCGCGGCCAGAGACCGGGCCGTGCGGGGGGACAGCTCAGGGACAGCTCAGGATTACGACGAACGGAACGCCGGGAAATGTGCGCTCGTGTTTGCGGGGGTCGGCTCAGGGGACACGTGCGCCAACTCGCGCCACATGGGGGCGGTGGTCCGGCGGTAGAGCTGGCGAGCGGTCACGACGGTCAACGTAAACCGCCCAGCCTCCTACGGATATGTGGGGGGCTGGCGTAACGAGGGTAGGGCTGGCCCTACCCCCTTGGTGGGGCCGGCCTGGCGCCGCAAGCGGTTCAACCCGGTCACCGTTCCGGCCCCCGCCGCCAAAACGGGGTTCTCAATCAGGTGGAACCCGCGCTGGCACGCCTCAACGAGCTTGACCCCGGTGTCGATCGCTGCTCGCTACCGCGGTGGCCGTCAGCCGGAGGAAGGCACGCCGACCGGAGCCGCCTCCGACGGCTCGACTCCGCCGTACAGGGCGGCGTGCTCCAGGCGACGGAACCACCACGAGCCCCCTGACGAAGAACATGGGGACGCTGGTGACCCACCAGAGCGGGTTCGTATGAGGGAGAAACTCGTACGAAAGCGCCCATCCGCGCGGTGAGTTTCGTTGCGACCCAGCACGTTCGGGCTTGTCACCGCTACAGATCACTTCATCCGCCCGTTCCCCGTGACAAAGACTGCCGAAGGTCTGGGCGCCCCGACCGGCTTCTTCTTGCGAGGGGACCCCTTGACAGCGGACGGATTTAAGGGCCGATCACTGTTAGTTCTCACCAGGTGCTGACATACAGACTGCCCCTTAATCGGTGCTCATAAAGAAAGCTCACTGCCCCTGATCGCCGGCTCTCGGTCGGTACCTCTCGGATGCTTCGTTGAGTGTTGAGCCGTTCGATTGGTTGACCGGTGATAACGGCGATGAGCTCGAAGTCCCTGTCGTTCGTGCGGAGGACGCTCGGGGTAGGGACA
>WQVT01000227.1 GCA_009785715.1 Acidimicrobiaceae bacterium
CGTTGTGCCCGGTAGGAGGCATCGAGGCCGGCGTCGTCGACGTCGAAGGAGTAGGCGTCCTTCATGATGAACTCGCGGCCGCGGAGCACGCCGGCCCTGGGCCGCTCTTCGTCGCGGTACTTGGTCTGGATCTGGAACAGGGTGAGCGGAAGATCCCGGTACGAGCTGTATTCGCTCTTGACGAGGAGGGTGAAGAGCTCCTCGTGGGTGGGACCGAGGAGGTAGTCGACCCCCTTGCGGTCGGTCAGGCGGAAGATGGCGTCGCCATAGTCGGCCCATCGGCCGCTCTGCTCGAAGATCTCGCGGGGTATCACGGCGGGGAACAGCACCTCCTGCCCCCCGATGGCGAGCATCTCCTCGCGGACGATGCGCTCGACGTTGTGCAGCACGAGCATCCCCAGCGGGAGCCACGAATAGATGCCCGGCGCCACCCGCCGCACATACCCGGCGCGCACCATGAGCCGGTGGCTCGGCACCTCGGCGTCCACCGGGTCGTCTCGAAGGGTCCGCAGGAACAGCGTCGACATCCGCAATGGCACGTCGGGACCCTAACGCGACCCGCGAAACGGTTCCGCCCGATTCCGATCCGGCTGCTTCAGCGCTTGGGCCACTCCCAGGGCGGCTCGTCGAGGAACCGGAGTCCCTCGACCCTGGTCTCGCCCTGCTCCTTCACCAGCCGGACGGACCGGACCGTGCCCTCGTCGGCCGCCGGCCCCGCACCGAGTGCGTCGACGAGGGCCCGGGCGTGGGACACCACGATCAGCTGCGTCGCTGCGGACGCGGCGACGATCAGCTCGGCGAGGGGAGCCAGCAGGCTCGGGTCGAGATGGGCCTCGGGCTCGTTCAGCACCAGGAGCTCCGGCGGCCGTGGGCTCAGCAGGGCGGCGGCGAGCAGCAGGTAGCGCAGGGTGCCCTCGGACAGCTCGGCCACCCCGAGGGGACGGAGCATGCCGGGCTGGCGCACCCCCAGCTCCAGCCAACCCTTCCGATCCGTCCCGATCTCCAGGCGGCTCCCGGGGAAGGCGGATTCGATGGTCGCCTCGAGCGCCGGCGCGTCGCCGACCTCGATGATGGTCTGCAGCGCCGCCGCGAGGTCCCCGCCGTCGGCGGCGAGCCTCGGGGTGCGCGTCGCCGGCGGCGACAGGCGGGCGGGGGCGCCGGGGTCGGTCGGGAAGTGGTCGTAGAACCGCCAGGACCGCACCTGCTCCCGGACCCGCAGGATCTCGGGGGCGACCTCCGGGTCGGCCACCTCGGAGAGCATGCTGTCGTAGGACTTCAGGTTGCTGGCGACGAGGCGCCAGCTCTTTCCTTCGCGGATCCGCACGGTGGGGCCCGCCCGCTCGCTGAGCAGGCTCGACGGCCGCAGCCGGGGCCCCGACCAGATGGCCTCGACCTTGATCTCGGGATCGAGGGTGAAGGCGGAGATGGTCGACGGCTTCGGCAGGCCGAGGTCGACGGCGTAGCCGAACTCGGAGCCGGAGAAGCCCAACCGGAGGCCGACCTGGCCCTTCCGCACCGTGCCCTGGACGGGCTCGCCGGCGCCGGGCGGCTTCTCGGGCCCCGCCCACAACGTCGAGGGGAGCCCGCCCTCGCGGGCGAGGGAGCCGACGGCCCCGTTGCGGGCCACGTCCGCCAGGAGGCGAAGGGTGCGGTAGAGGCTGGACTTGCCCGAACCGTTGGGGCCGGTGACCACCGTGACCTCGCCCAGGGGGACGACGAGCCTCCGCAGCGACCGGTACCCCTCGACGGCGAGGATCTCGAGCACCCCCCGCACCGTAGCGGCGAGGCACCCCCGGCCGGCCCGATGTTGTGAGCCGTTTTGTCTGTTGTGCACCAGAACGCGCGTATACCGCGCGTTCTGGTGCACAACGGCGGCGGCAGCCGGCGCCGGCGGTCAGCTCTGCAGGTCCCCCACCGCCTGGGCGAGCGCCCCCAGCTCCGCGTCCCAGTCCGCCGGCGGGTCCAACGGCCGGATCACGAACTTCGAGAACCCCACCGCGATGTAGGACTGCAGGACCTCGCGCAGGGCGACGAGGCCCACGGGCTGGAGGTCCTCGATGCGCTTGCCGCGGGCCCCGGCCCGGCGGGCGAAGGCGGCCCGCGCCTCGTCACCCGGAGGACGGTGGCGGTAGCCGATGCTCATCCCGAAGTGCTCCGGGTCGATCGACCGCCCGGCCTCCGCTGCCGCCGAGTCGATGACCGCCTTTCCCGCCAGCGCCTCCTCGGGGGTGCACAGCGACGGGAGCCACCCGTCGGCGAGACGGCCGCAGCGGCGGAGCGAGGCGGGGGCCACCCCACCGAGCCACGCCTCGAGCGGGTCCTGCGCCGGCAGGGGCTGGAGGCGCACGTCTGCGAGGTCGACGCCCTGGCCGAGGTGGGTCACCGTCTCCCCCGCCCAGAGCCGGCGGAGGAGGGGCAGGACTTCCTCGATCGCCGCCGTTCGCTCCTTGGTGGTCATACCGATCGCCCCGTTCTCCGGCTGCTGGGTGAGCCCCGGGACGAACGTCAGCAGCAGCCGCCCGGCGGACAGCCGGTCCAGGCTCGCCAGCTCCTTGGCGAGGCGCATCGGGTTCCGCCCCGGCAGGAGCATGGTGGTCCCGAGCTTCAGCGTCGGGTAGCGGGCGGCGAGCCAGGTGAGCGTGATCAGCGGATCGGCGCCCGGGCCGGTCAGGACCTCGGACAGCCAGACCGAGTCGAACTCGTTGTCGATGAGCGGTTCGATCACGGCGGCGAGCGCCTCAGGCTCGACGGTCGTGGCCCCGAGACCGATACCGATGCGAACTTTCATCCTGTGCCCACGCTACTAGCCTCCCCGGCCGTGACCGATCTGCTCGCCGCCACCGCCGAACTGGTTTCGGTGCCGTCGGTGAGCCGCGGCGAGCGTGCGCTGGCCGACCGGATCGAGGCCCGGCTGGCGGCCCGAAGCGGGCTCGAGGTGGTCCGCATCGGCGACAACGTCGTCGCCAGGACCCGGCTCGGGCGGGCGGCCCGGCTGCTCCTCGCCGGCCACACCGACACCGTGCCCCCGGCCGGCAACGAGATCGCCCGCATCGAGGGCGACATCCTCTGGGGCGTGGGCTCGGCCGACATGAAGGGCGGGCTGGCGGTGATGCTCGACCTCGCCGAGCGCGCCGTGGAGCCGGAGTTCGATCTGACCTGGGTCTTCTACACGACCGAGGAGGTGGCCCGTTCCGAAAACGGCCTGCTTGTCGTCGCCGCCGAGCGCCCCGACCTGCTGGCAGCCGACGCCGCCATCCTCGGCGAGCCGACCGGAGCCCGCATCGAAGCCGGCTGCCAGGGGGTGCTCAAGGTCGACATCACGATGGGGGGCGAGCGGGCCCACACCGCCCGGCCGTGGATGGGACGCAACGCGATTCACCGACTGGGGCCGTTGCTCGAGCGGCTGGCCGCGTTCGGGGGCCGGGAGCCCGAGATCGACGGCTGTCGCTACCGGGAGGCCCTGGAGGCGGTCGCCGTCTCCGGCGGGGTCGCCGGCAACGTCGTGCCGGACACGGCGACCGTCACCGTCAGCCACCGCTTCGCCCCGGACCACGACCGGGAGCAGGCGCTCGCCGGCCTGCGCTCCCTCATCGGGCCTGCCTTCGACCCCGACCAGGGAGACATGCTCGAGGTGGTCGACTTCGCGGCTGCGGCGTCACCCGGACTCGACCACCCGCTCTTCGCCCGGCTGCTGGCGGCAACGGAGGCACCTCCCCGCGCCAAGCTCGGCTGGACCGACGTGGCGTTCTTCGTCGAGCGGGGGGTGCCGGCCGTGAACTTCGGGCCCGGCGATCCCGAGCTGGCGCACCGGGCCGACGAGCATGTGTCGCGTGCGGACTTGGACAAAGTGCGCCGGGTGCTCGGCGAGCTGGTCGGCGGCTAGGACCCGCCGCCGGCGGGCCCCCGACCGGACTCAGCGCCGGCGGGTCCGATCCTCTTTCGGCCTGGGCGGCGTGTAGCGCCGGCTGGCCTTCGGGCCGGTCGGTTCCGGCGCCGCCTTCGATCCGCGTCGACCGCCACGCTGGGGCTGGTTGCGCGGACCCCGCTGGGCGCGCTGCGCCCGGTTGTGGCGGTTGGTGACCAGGAAGGCGTAGACGAGCGGCGCAAGGAACCCGAGGCTGTGCGGGATGCCGAGCGAGTCCGGCACCTTCGTCGTGGCGATGAGCAGGCCGCCCGCGACCCCGACGAGGGCGGTCACCAGCCGGTTCTTGAACCGGATGGTCGCGGCCTGGACGAGGCCGATGGCCAGGGCGAGGAGCGGCAGGATCGGGCTCGGGTTCTTCGGCGCGCCCTTGCCCGTCGTGATCACGAGCTCGAGGACGGCGAGCAGCACGATGAAGCCGGCGATCGCATAGCCGGCGGGGATCTCCCACTCGCGCAGCTCGATCGGGCGGAGGTCGCCGCTGGCCGGTTTGGGAGCCGGGAGCGGGGTGAGGTCGTCCTCGAAGTCGTCTTCGAAGTCCCCGGACTCGGGGTCTTCGGACTCAGGGTCTTCGGAACGGCGCCGGCGGGTGAACAGCGACACGCTCAGGACTCCGGTCTGTCGGCTGACTCCGCTTGGTCGCCGTCAGGCGTTGGAGCGTCAGCCTCGGCGCCCGCATATTGCTCGGCCTCTTCGCCCTCTTTGCCCTCAGCGCCCTCTTCGCCCTCGCGGAGGAGCCAGGGGCGGATCTTGACCTTGCTCCGGCGCGGGGCCAGGCCCTCGAGCTCGGCCTCGACGGGCAGGTCTTTGGGCGGCTCCCCCGACGTCTGGACGATGATGGAGACGCCCTGCTGCTTGTCCTCGAAGACCTGCTGGAAACCGAGAGCCAGGCCGGAGAGGATGGCGCCGGTGGCGGTCCGCCGGCGCCAGCTCATCCGCTGCGCCGCCAGCCGCGCCCGTTCCGAGGCGGCATCGGCCTCGAGGAAGTCGGCCTCCGTGGGTTCGGCGAATCCGATGGGCCCGGCATGTTCGTCGGCCTCGACCGGGGCGGCGTTCTGAGCCGGCGAATCTTGCGCGGCACCGGCCGCGGCCTCGTGGACCACGGGTTCTTCAGGATTCACGTCTTCGCCCACCTCACCACGGTACCGGGGCGAGGGGCGGTCCGTGGATCGTCGGTC
>WQVT01000228.1 GCA_009785715.1 Acidimicrobiaceae bacterium
CGCCGATCGCCCGCTCCGAGCGCGATCCCACGGCGATGGCCGTCCGCCTCGGCGGGCGCGAGGCCCGGACCCGCTACCAGGTGGAGACCCGCTACTCCGACCCGGTGAGCGCCACCCTGCTCCAGTGCCGGCTGGAGACGGGACGCACCCACCAAATCCGCGTCCATATGGCCGCCATCGGCCACCCGGTCATCGGCGACGACCGCTACGACGGAACGCCGCCGGGGGCCACCAAATCGAACCGCCTGCTGGCGCCGGGCCGGCTCTGGCTGCACGCGGCCGCCCTGGAATTCTCGCACCCCATTTCCGGGCGGCAGGTCCGGTTCGAGTCCCCGCTCCCCGCAGACCTGCGGGCCTCACTGGCCGACTTCTCCTGAAGCGGGTCCTGAAGCGGGGGTCGCGGCCGCTCGAGCCCCCTGCCGGGTAAAGTCGGACGCCGGCAGCAGCAGTGAACGACCCGGGAGGAACGCTGAGGTCCCGACACCGCAGCGATCAGCTGACTCGTCGGCGAGCGGTCGCGACCGTCGGCGGAGCCGTGCTCTCTCTCGCCTGCCTGACCGGCTGCGGCTCGATCATCATCTCGTCGGGCCCGGGTCCGGCGACCACGGTGGCGCCCAAGCCGTCGGTGAGAATCGGCCTGCTCACGCCCCTCACCGGGCCCGAAGTGGCGGTGGGCCAGGCGATCAAGAACGGGGCCGAGTTGGCAGTCAGCCAGTACGACGCCAACTCCTCGGCCCAGGTGACCGCCAGGCTCGACATCGAAAATGCCACCGTCGACCCGGCGAAGGCGGCCCAGATCCTGGCGACGAAGGGGGTCGTCGGTGTGGTCGGCCCCGGGACGAACGCCGAGGCGTCCGCCGCCGACCCGGTGCTCGAGCAGTCCGGGATCCCGCAGGTGGCGGTCGGGGCCACCGCGGACAGCCTGTCGGGCACCGGGGACATGTACTTCCACCGGGTGGTGGCGAGCGACGCCGAGACCGGGGAGGCGGAGGCCCAGTGGCTGGTGAACCAGGGCTCCTCCGTGGTCCAGGTGGTCGACGACGGCCTGAGCGACTATTCGACCCTCCTCGCGAGTCTCAACCAGACCCTCACCACCGGTCTCGGATCTCCCCAGCCCGCGCCCTACCTCTACCCCGCCCGAGGGACGAGCGTGACCGCCGCCGCCGAGGCGATCACCTCGGAGAGCGCCGACCCCGACACCGTGGTGTTCGTCGGGTCGGCCGCCCGGGGCGGGGCACTCGCAACGGCACTGCGCGACCAGGGCTTCAGCGGCACCATCCTCCTGGCCGGAGCCGCGGGCGATCCGGCCTCACCGGCCACCCGGGCCTGGGTCTCCAACGCGCTCGACGTGTCGGCCACCCTGGCGTCCGCCGCCGACAACCCCGATTCCGTCACCGGTCAGGCCCTCACCGGTCAGGCCCTTACCTTCGTCACCGCCTATACCGGCGCCTATGGCGTTGCCCCGCCGGAGTGGGCCGCTCAGGCCTACGACGCCACCAACGCCATCCTGAACGCGCTCACGCCTTCGGGCAGCGGGTCCGGGGCGACGAGTGTGGCGAAGACGGCGCCCACCGCGCCGACCGCGTCGGACGTGGAGACGGCGCTCGACAGCTACAGCGCCACCGGCGTCTCCGGCCCGATCAGCTTCGATCCCACCACCGGGAACCTGACGTCCCCGCAGGTGTGGATCTCGACGATCAAAAACGGCCAGGTCGTCCAGCAGAGCGCAATGACGGCAAGCTCGACGGGCGCCTCCAGCTGACGGGCCGCCGGCGCACCGCCGGGTCGTCCGGGCGGGATTGCCCACGGGCGGAAGTGACGTAGCCTTGACTGCTCTGCTTCCACACCCCCGGAGGTCACGGCCGTGGCACTGTCCATCGGCATCGTCGGGCTGCCAAACGTCGGCAAGTCCACGCTGTTCAACGCCCTGACCCACAACGAGGTCCTCGCGGCCAACTACCCCTTCGCCACGATCGAGCCCAACGTCGGGGTCGTGGCCGTCCCCGACCCCCGCCTCGAGGTCCTGTCCAAGCTGTTCGACTCGGCACGGGTCGTCCCCGCCACCGTGACCTTCGTCGACATCGCCGGGATCGTGCGGGGCGCGTCCGAGGGCGAGGGGTTGGGCAACAAGTTCCTCGCCGCGATCCGCGAGTCCGACGCCATCTGCCAGGTGGTGCGGGTGTTCTCGGACCCCGACGTCGTCCACGTCGACGCCCGCATCTCCCCGGCAGACGACATCGCCACCGTCAACACCGAGTTGATCCTCGCCGACCTGCAGACGGTCGACAACCGGCTCACCCGCCTCGCCCGGGATGCCCGCATGCGTCCGGAGCTCGCTGCCACGCTTGCGGCCGTGACCCGGGCGCGCGAGATCCTGAACGAGGGGCGCACCATCTCGGAGGCGATGGCCGCCGGCGAGATCGACGGAGAGCTCCTCGCCGATCTGCACCTGCTTTCGGCGAAGCCGTTCATCTACGTCTTCAACATCGACGAGGACCAGATCGGCGACGAGGCCCGTGCCAAGGAGCTGGCCGAGCTCGTCGCCCCCGCCGATTCCGTGGTGCTCTGCGCCCAGATCGAGGCGGAGGTCGCCACGCTGGAGCCCGCCGACGCCGCCGAGCTTCTCGCCGGCTACGGCCAGTCCGAGTCCGGCCTCGAGCAGCTGGCACGGGTCGGCTTCCACACGCTCGGCCTGCAGACGTTCCTAACCGCGGGGCCGATCGAGTCCCGGGCCTGGACGATCCACATCGGCGACACCGCCCCGCAGGCGGCCGGCGTCATCCACACCGACTTCCAGCGGGGGTTCATCAAGGCCGAGGTGGTCAGCTATGACGACCTGGTGGCCGCCGGCTCGCTGACGGCCGTCCGCGCCGCCGGCAAGGCCCGGATCGAGGGCAAGGAATACGTGATGCGCGACGGCGACGTGGTCGAGTTCCGCTTCAACGTCTAGGCGGCTTCAGCCGGCGGTCTCGGTTCGTCAGGACGGCAGGTCGTCAGGACGGCAGGTCGTCAGGACGGCACGTGGTCGAGGGTCGGCCGGCGGAAGATGTAGTTGATCGTTCCCTCGTGGGTGGGAGCAGGCGGGCTCGTCGTCACCATCCGCCAGCCCTGTCGGCCGAGCGCAGAGGCGACGAGCTCGGGCGTGGCGTCGCCGTCGACGTCGACACCGGTCGGCGGCCCCATGAGCGTCCAGCAGAGTCGGTCGCCGAGCGTTGACGAGCTGGCGATCAGGTATTCCCAGCAGTCGGTGTCGTGAGAGTCAGAGTCGTGCGGTGCCGGTTGCGCCTCCGCGGCGCGGGATCCGGCCTGGCGCGGCGGCTCGGGCGGGCAGGGCAGAGCGGCCTCGTGGTGCGTGAAGAAGTGGCCGAGTCGGTGCAACAGTCCGGTCAAAGCCATACAAGAATCATTACCCTAGATGAACACAAGGTAAACGTCAGGTGTCCTCTGTGCGGCGCAGCCTAGGAGTCAGATCCACGGACCGGATGGTTACGGTGGGTGCCATGGGTCACACGGGTGAGCCAGAGGGCCCGGCCCTGCCGATCGGGTACCCTCCGCAGCCGGTGTGGGTGCCTCCCGGGCCGACTGCGGTCGAGGTCCTTGCCGGCGCGGCTGCCGGGATCGGTTCCATCCTCGCCGCGCCCCTGCTCCGGGACCGGATGCTGCGTACCCTCGGCGTGTTGCCCGGCCCCCCGTCCGATCGGTCCGGGCCGGCCGATCCGGTCCGGGCTGACCGGGCGCCGGCCGATCCGGGGCCGGCCGGCCGGGGGCCGGGTCCGCAGGGAGCGGGCGACCCTGGATGGTTCGGCCCGGACAGCGTGGCGTGGCGGGTGCATGCCGACCCGTCGATCTTCGTCGCCGGCGTGGCGGCCTTCGCGCTGCAGTCGCTGCACCCGCTCGCCCTGGCAGGCGTGGCAGACCACGGCTCCTTCGCCGAGGACTTCTTCGGCCGGACGCAGCGGACTGGGATGTTCGTGGCCGGCGTGGTCTACGGCTCCTCCGCGGATGCGCAGGCCCGGGTGGACGAGGTCCATCGGGTCCACGAGCGGGTGATCGGCGTCGCCCCCGACGGACGCCACTACTCGGCCAACGACCCGGACCTCCTGGAGTGGGTGCACGTCACCGAATACCTGGCCATCGCCGCCGCGTCGCGTCGATTCGGGCTCATCCCGCTCGAGCGCGAGGCGCTCGACCGCTACGTGGCCGAGGTGGCGGTGGTCGGCGAGGCGATGGGGATCACGTCGCCGCCGCGGTCGTGGGAGGCACTCGACCGGGCCTTCCAGGGCTTCCGGCCGCAGCTCGCCGTCGGGGAGCAGACACGGGCGGGGATGCGCCTGCTGGCGGATCCCCCCGGCCTCACGCCGGCGGGCCGGCGATCGTGGGGCCTGATCTGGGCCGGCGCCCTGGCCTGCCTTCCACCGACCGCCGGAACGCTGCTCGGGTTCCGGGCGCCGCGCGCCGGGGAACTGGTCGCCTGCCGGTCGTTGTTGATGGCGCTCGGCGCCGCGCTCGGTCCTCCGCCGCCTCTGCTCGCCGCCCGGAGGCGCCTCGGGCTCGACTGAGCGCGGTCGTGCCAGATGCGACGGCGTGCCAGATGCGTGCTGCCGAAGGTCAGACGGCGGTGCCCACCGGGGCAAGGCCGGGTCGCTTGCCCGGCAGCTCGTCGACCATCTCCTCGAGGGGGGCGAGCGGGGCGTTGCCCTTGGCGCGCTCGACCATGTCCTCGAGCGTGTACGAATCGAGCTGCGAGCGCATCCGGGCCCCTACCTCGGCCCACACGGCGAGCAGCACGCACTGCCCCTCGTGGTCGCAGGCGCCGTTCTGGTGCGGCTCGCCGAAGTCGCCGGCGACGATCGGGCCCTCGACCGCACTGACGATCTGGCCGAGCGTGATCTCGGCCGGCGAGCGGGCGAGCACGTAGCCGCCACCCACCCCCCGCTTGGAACGGACCAGGCCGGCACCCTTCAGCGCCAGCAGGATCTGCTCCAGGTAGGGCTGGGGAAGGCCGGTCCGTTCCGCAACATCCCGGACGGACGTCGGCTGAGTCTGGCCCCCGTGGAGCGCAAGGGATAGCAGCGCC
>WQVT01000229.1 GCA_009785715.1 Acidimicrobiaceae bacterium
CCATGTCGACCGGTCGATCGTCGGCGCCGCCGACTTCGTGCTGACCAACTGCGTGGGCACCAACGTGGTCATGGATGCCTGCCTCAAAGCCGGTGTCTCCCGCGTCCTTCACGTCTCGACCGATGAGGTGTACGGCTCGGTGGAACACGGCCATTCGCTCGAGACCGACCCGCTCGACCCGCGCTCCCCCTACAGCTCTTCCAAGGCCGGTTCGGACCTCATAGCCAGGTCCTATTTCTCGACCCATGGGCTCCCGGTGATGATCACCAGGAGCTCGAACAACTTCGGGCCGTGGCAGTACCCCGAGAAGGTGATCCCGCTGTTCACCACCAATCTCCTCGACGGCCTTCGGGTACCCCTCTACGGCGACGGCCTGAATGCCAGGGACTGGCTCTACGTCGAGGACAACTGCGCCGGGGTGGACTTCGTGCTCCGCTCCGGGGAGGCGGGGGAGATCTACAACCTCGGCGCCGGCAACGAGCTGTCGAACCGGGACCTCACCGACCGGCTCCTGGCCCTCGCCGGCGCCGGCGAGGAGATGGTCGAGTACGTCACCGACCGGCTCGGCCATGACCGCCGGTACTCGGTGGACAGCACCAAACTGCGGAGCCTCGGCTGGCGGCCGCAGCGCCAGCTCGACGAGGCCCTCGAGGCCACCTTCGCCTGGTATCGCGACAACCGCTGGTGGTGGGAGCCGCTCAAGGCCGGCTCCAGCCCTGTCCGCCCGGTGCCGGCCCCGTGAAGGTGGTGAGGTCGTGAAGGTGCTGATCACCGGCGCCGAGGGCCAGCTCGGCACCGACCTGCAGGCGGCCTTCGGCGGCCCGGGGCACCACCAGGTGCTTGCCGCCGGTCGCCGCGTGATCGACGTCGTCGACCGGGAGCAGGTGCTCGGGGTGACCGGGTCGTTCGGGCCGGACCTGATCATCCACGCCGGCGCCTGGACGGCGGTGGACGCCTGCGAGTCGGACCCGGACCGGGCGTGGGCGGTCAACACCCTCGGCAGCCGGCATGTGGCGGAGGCGGCCCGTCTCTCGGCGGCGCACCTGGTCTGCGTCTCGACCGACTACGTCTTCGACGGCGCCTCCCCCCTTCCCTACACCGAGTGGGACCGGCCGAACCCGATGTCCGCCTACGGGCGTTCGAAGCTGGCCGGCGAGATCGAGGTGCTGGAGGGCGCGCCGGGGTCGGCGGTGGTGCGCACCGCGTGGGTGTGCGGGGTGCACGGGTCGAACATGGTCAAGACCGTCCTGCGGCTCTCGGCCGAGCGGGACCGGCTGAGCTTCGTCGACGACCAGCACGGCTGCCCGACGTTCACGGACGACCTGGCGGCCATGATCTACCGGCTGGCGGTGGCCCGCCTCCCGGGCCGGTTCCACGTCACCAACCAGGGGGCGACGACCTGGTATCAGTTCGCCCGCGACGTGATCGCCGCGGCGGGTCGCGACGCCGGCATGGTGAGCCCGATCTCCACCGCCGAGCTGACCCCACCCCGCCCCGCGCCGCGCCCCGCGAACTCGGTGCTCGACAACGCCGCGCTCCGGCTCTCCGGGATCCCGCTCCTGGCGGATCACCACGAGCCCCTCGAGCGCACGGTGAAGGCGCTGCTGTCTTGAACGAACCCGACGCAGAGCCGTTCGACGCAGCGCCGTCCGACCCACAGCCCGCCGACCGGGCCGTGGCCATCGTCGTGAACTACAACGCCGCCTCCCACCTCGGCACCTGCCTGGACGGTCTCCGGGCCGCGGGTGTCGGCGACATCGTGGTCGTCGACAACGGATCGTCGGACGACTCCCGGGAGGTGGTCGCCGCGGCCGGTCCCGGCGTCAGCTGGCTGCCACTCGGCGCCAACCTCGGCTATGGAGCCGCCGCCAACCGGGCGGCGCGGCTCATGCCCGGCCGGGACATCCTGGTCTGCAACCCGGACATCGAGGTCGGCGACGGCGCGGTGGACGCCCTCCGAGCCAGCCTGCGGGACGATCCGGGCCTCGGGGTCGTCGGACCCCGGCTGCTCAACGCGGACGGGAGCGTGTACCCCTCGGCACGGACGTTCCCCGACCTCGTCGACGCGTTCGGTCACGGCCTGCTCGGGCTCGTCGTGCCGAACAACCCCTTCACCCGGCGGTACCGGATGCTCGATCGCGACTACGACCGTCCGGCGGACGTGGACTGGGTGTCCGGCGCGTTCGTGCTGATCCGCCGGCGTACCTGGGAGGAGATCGGCGGGTTCGACCCCCGGTACTTCATGTACCTGGAGGACGTCGACCTCTGCTGGCGGGCGGGCCGTGCAGGCTGGCGTGTCGGCTACGTGCCCGAGGCCGAGGTCGTGCACTTCCAGGGGGTTTCTGCGGCGCGGCACCCGTACCGGATGCAGGTGGCGCACCACCGCTCGATGTGGCGCTTTGCCACGCAGACCTCGGTCGGGGCCAAGCGCTGGGCGTTGCCCGTCGTGGCCGTCGGCCTGGTGTGCCGGGTGGCGGTGGCGTCCCTGCACCACCGCTTCGGAGGGTTCCGCCGGCCTTCCCGCAGGCTCCGGCAGTCGCCCCGGAGCTGAGCGGTCGGATCGGGCCGCGACGGGGAATGGGTCGCCCGGCCGGATACTCTCTCCTGCCTGTATGCCCAGATCGTCATGGAGCAAGAAGGTTGCCCGGGCCGCCGGAACGGGTGGCGGCCGGACCAATCGCGGCCGGATCCCGTGGACCTACTACGGCGCGATCATCCTCGTGATCGTGCTCGGCCTGGTTGGCACGGTCGTCAGCAAGGACCGGCGCAACAATCAGATCAACAACGCCGGCACGAGTGCGCCGGCGGTCGGCACGGTGTGGAACGAGGCGGTCGCCTTCGACCTCTGCGGCACCTTCGCCCCGAACGTTCCGAAGTCGAGCTCCAACGCCAATGGCCTGACCACCCAGGGCGACGGCATCATGCACATCGCCCCGACGAACAAGAGCGCGGCGGGCAAGAACGCCACCCTCGGCAAGTGGGCGAGCGACAACGGCGTGAAGCTCAGCGCCGCCCAGATCCAGCTGCCGAAGGGCAAGCTCTACACCGCGGGTGACTCCTGCGACGGCGGTAAGGGCCAGATCTACGTCAAGCAGTTCGCCTATCCCGGAGACCCGGTCGGCGTGATCGTGTCGGGCAACCCCTCGAACATCCACCTTCAGAACCAGCTCGAGCTGGTCGTGGCGTTCGTGCCCCCGTCGAAGAGCAGCAAGATCCCGGCGCCGCCGGCAAAGATCGTGGCGAGCTTGAAGAAGCTGTCCGCCCCGGCCACACCGACGACGACGACCACCTCGCCGGCCGCCGCGTCGACGACGGCACCCGCCGGCGCGACCACGACGGCCCCTGCCAGCGGCACGGCGACCACGGCGCCCGCGAGCGGCACGACCACCGCGCCCACCACGGCCCCCGCCAGCGGCACGGCGACCACGGCGGCAAGCTCGACGACCTCGAAGTGAGGTGGCCGGCCGTCGGGCCGGCCTAGGTCTGCCGGCCTGGGCCCCGGGGCAGCACCTCCCATGAAGGCGGTGGTCCTTGTCGGCGGGGAGGGCACGCGCCTGCGTCCCCTGACGCTGGTCACGCCGAAGCAGCTCCTGCCGATCGCCGGCCGTCCCATGATCGAGCTGGTGGTGGAGCACCTGGCCGCCCACGGCATCGACGAGGTGGTGCTCGCCCTCGGGTACCGCCCGGTTGCCTTCATCGACGCCTATCCAGACGGGCACTGTCGGGGGGTGGCGCTGCGCTACGCCGTCGAACCCGAGCCGCTCGACACGGCCGGCGCGGTGTCCTTCGCGGCCCGGGAGGCGGGCATCGACGACACCTTCGTCGTCGTCAACGGCGACGTGCTGACCGATCTGGATGTCGGGGCCCTGATCGGGTTCCACCGGGCCTCGCCGGGGCGGGCGGCGATTGCCCTCACCCCGGTCTCCGACCCGTCCGTCTACGGCGTCGTCCCGACCCGGTCCGACGGCCAGGTGATCGACTTCATCGAGAAGCCGCCCCGCGACGAGGCGCCGACCAACCTGATCAACGCCGGAACCTATGTGCTCGACCCGACGATCATCGACCTGGTCCCGCCCGGGCGGCGGGTGTCGATCGAGCGCGAGGTGTTCCCCGCCCTGGCGGCCGCCGGCGAGCTCTACGCCATGGCGTCCGACGCCGACTGGATCGACGCCGGCGTCCCCTCCACCTACCTGGCCGCGAACCTGGCCCGGGCCGCAGGTCGCGTGGGGGCGGGCAGCGCGGTCGATCGCCTCGCAAACGTGAGCGACAGCGTGCTCGGCGAGGCCGTCATCGTGGCCGCGCACGCCCGCGTCGAGGGATCGCTGCTGCTCGACGGCGCCGCGGTCGGCGAGGGTGCAGTCGTGCAGGGCTCGATCGTGGGCCCGGGGGCGACGATCGGCGCCGGCGCCACCGTGAAGGACCTGTCCGTTATCGGGCACCATGTGTCGGTGGCGAACGGTCAGAGGGTCTGCGGCGAGCGGGTGCCATCGACTCCTCAATGAGGGCGCTCGTCACCGGCGGCGCGGGCTTCATCGGGTCGACGCTCGTCGACCGGCTGCTGGCGGAGGATCATTCGGTGGACGTGGTCGACGACCTCTCCAGCGGAACCCTCACGAACCTGGCCGAGGCTCGCCGGGAACACCCCCGCCGCCTGACCTTCCACCGCCTCGACATCCGCTCTTCGGCGATCGCCGAGCTGATGGGGCGGCGGCGGCCCGACGTCGTCTACCACCTGGCGGCCCGGACGGCCGTCGCCGGTTCGAGCACCGACCCCCTCGAGGATGCCGACGTGAATGTTCTCGGAGCACTGCGGGTGATCGAGGCGGCCCGCCAGAGCGACGCCACGAAGGTGGTGTTCGCCTCGTCGGCCGACATCTTCGGCCAGCTCGCGGCGTCGGACCTTCCGGTGCGCGAGTCCCACGCCCAGCGGCCCGAGACGACGGAGGGGGCGGCCAAGAAGGCCGTCGTCGACTACCTGTGGACCTACCGGCAGCGCCACAACCTGGAGTTCACGGCGCTCGTGCTCCCCAACGTCTACGGCCCGCGCCAGGTCGCCTCGAAGCCCGG
>WQVT01000230.1 GCA_009785715.1 Acidimicrobiaceae bacterium
CGCTCGCCGCCTGGCCCCGGTGGCCGCCGGCGGGGCGTTTCACACGCCCTATATGCGCGCCGCCCGGCCCCGGCTCACGAAGGCCCTCGCGGCAGCCGCGTTCCATACCCCGGAGGTACCGGTGGTCGCCAACGTGGACGCCCGGGCTCACTCCGGCACCGTCGAGTGGTCACTGCTTTTGTCCGCCCAGCTGTCGTCCCCGGTGCGCTGGCACCAGTCGATCGCCCTCCTCGGCGCCGGCGGAGAACGGCTCTTCGTCGAGATGGGCGCCGGAAGCGCCCTCTCGGGCATGGTCCGGACCGCGCTCGGCCACGCCGAGACCGTCGGTGTCTCCCGCCCGGACGACCTCGACCGCCTGGTCGACGCCATGGTGGGCGACGACAAGCTGCACGCGTACAATGCCGGCCATCATGGGGAGCACCTCTACGTCTCGGAACGGGTGGTGGTCAGTCCGGGGGCCGGGGTGTTCGACCCGACAGGCGGGATCGGCGACCCCTCTTCTCCCCCCGCGTCGGTGACGAACGTCGCCGGCGAACCGGCGGTCGAGGTCGGCACGCTGCTCGGGACGGTGTCGGGAAGCGAGGTGCGTTCCCCCTTCTCCGGCCACCTGATGGGCATGCTCGCCCACGCCGGTGAGCGGGTCCAGGCCGGCCAGCCGATCGCCTGGCTCAGGGCATCGTGATGGCCGGAGGCTCGGGCCCCACCGGCAGGGGCGTGACGATCAGCGGGTGGGGCGCAAGCCTGCCCGAGACCGTCGTCACCAACGCTGACCTGACCACGCTGTTCGACACCTCCGACGAGTGGATCGTGGAGCGCAGCGGGATCCGCTCCCGGCACGTCGCCACCGGGCCGTTCGTGCCCGGCCCCGACGCGCACGCGGATGTGGACGGCGTCGGCACCACCGCCACGCTGTCGATCGAGGCCGGCCGGCGGGCACTCGCCCGGGCAGGCGTCGAACCGAGCGAAGTCGGCCTGCTGATCCTCTGCACGACCAGCCCGGACCAGGCGGTCCCCGCGACCTCGGCCGCGGTGGCGGCGTCACTCGGCATCGGCGGCGGGGCGATGGATCTCAACGCGGCGTGCGCCGGGTTCACCTACGGCATGGTCGCCGCCCACGGCATGGTGACCGCCGGGCTCGACCGGGTCCTGCTCATCGGGGCCGAGACGCTCAGCCGGTTGACCAACTGGACCGACCGCACCAACGCCTTCCTCTTCGGCGACGGCGCCGGGGCCCTGTTGTTCGAGGCGGTCGGCGGCGACGACGGCCTCCTCGGATGGGACCTGGGCGTGGACGGGAGCCTCGTTTCGATCCTCTACGCCGACCACGACGGCTCCGGCATGGTGATGAAGGGCAAGGAGGTCTTCCGCCGGGCCATCCGGGCGACGGTCGAGTCCGCCACGGCCTCCTTGGAGCGGGCAAAGGTCGATCCGGCGGAGGTTGCGCTGTTCGTTCCTCATCAGGCCAACTGGCGGATCATGAGCGCGGTGGCCGAACGGCTGGGTATCGGAGAGGACCGGATCGCGTCGGTCATCGAGCACACCGGGAACACCTCGTCGGCCTCGATCCCTCTGGCCCTGGTCGAAGCCCTCGAGGCCGGCCGCGTGCACGAGGGCGACGTGATCCTGCTCGCCGGGTTCGGAGCGGGGATGACCTGGGCTTCCGCCGTGTGGCGTTGGCTCGGCTAGCGCCACGGTCACGATTCCCGCGACGCTTGCTGCTCTCCGGCTACTTTTCTCCAACCCCTAGTTAGGAAAGAACATGGACAACGCGGAAGCCTTCGACAAGTTCAAGGAGTGCGCCGTCGAGGTGCTCCAGGTCGCACCCGAGCAGGTGACACCCGAGGCGCGCTTCGCTGACGACCTCGACGCCGACAGCCTCGACCTGGTGGAACTGGTGATGGCGCTCGAGGAGAAGTTCGACATCAACGTCGACGAGTCGGAGCTCGAGGGCGTCGAAACCATCGCCCAGGCCTTCGACCTCGTCACCTCCAAGCTCTGATGCTCGCCGTCCAGGGCAGCCCGGATGGCGGCGGCTCGATCCCGGGGCGGCGAGTCGTCATCACCGGCATCGGCGTGATCGCACCGTGCGGTACCGGAGCCGACGAGTTCTGGTCCGGCCTGCTCGGACCGGCG
Organism: Acidimicrobiaceae bacterium; assembly: GCA_009785715.1. Lineage (GTDB taxonomy): Bacteria > Actinomycetota > Acidimicrobiia > Acidimicrobiales > Palsa-688 > WQVT01. The sequence continues at coordinate 2,134 of WQVT01000230.1, forward strand.
CCGACCGGCCCCCGCCGGGTGGAGCACCTCGACGCCACCGGCCTGTACGGGCCGAAGGACATCCGCCGCGTCGACCGGTTCACCCAGTTCGCCGCGGTGGCCGCCGCCGAGGCGGTGAAGGACGCCGGCGCCATCGATGCGGACCCGGACCGGGTGGGCGTGGTCATGGGGACCGGGATCGGTGGCCTCGAGACCTTCGAGGCCCAGATGCACGTGCTGATCGAGAAGGGCGAGCGACGCGTCAGCCCCTTCCTGGTGCCCATGATGATGGGCAACCGGGCCGCCGCCGACGTGTCGATGCGCCACGGCTTCCGGGGCCCGTGTGAAGCCACGGTCACCGCCTGCGCCGCGGGCACACACAGCATCGCCAACGCGGCCCGCCTCGTGGCGACGGGCCGCTGCGACGTCGCGGTCGGGGGGTCGGCGGAGGCGGCGATCACCCCTCTCGGGGTCGCCGGGTTCTCCAACATGACCGCCCTCTCCTCGAGCGGCATCTCCCGCCCCTTCGACGTCCGTCGGGACGGCTTCGTGATCGGCGAGGGCGGCGGCGCACTCGTCCTCGAGGAGCGGGAGCGGGCGCAGGCCCGGGGTGCCCACATCTACGCCGAGGTGCTCGGCGCCGCCAACACCGCCGACGCCTATGACGTCGTCGCCCCAGCCCCCGAGGGACGCGGCGCGGTGGCCTGCATGCTCCAGGCGCTCGCCGATGCCCAGTTGCGGCCCGAGGACGTCACCCACATCAATGCCCACGGCACGTCGACGCCGTTGAACGACGAAGCAGAGGCGACGGCGGTGGTCACCGTCTTCGGGGCCCCGGGCCCTGCCCTGACGTCGATCAAGGGCATCACCGGCCACTCCCTGGCAGCCTCGGGTTCGCTCGAGGCGGTGGCGCTCGCCCTCACCTACGAACACGGGCTGATCCCACCCACCGCCGGCCTCGAGGAGCTCGACCCGAAGGTGGAGATCGACGTGGTGCGCGACGGTCCCCGGCCGTGGACGCCCGGCCCGGCGATGTCGAACTCGTTCGGCTTCGGTGGGCACAACGGCGCCCTCGTCTTCGGCCCCGCCTGAGCCCGTCCCGACGTTCAGCGCGGACGCCGGAGGTAGTCCAGGTACCAGTCGACGGCCTTCGGTACCCCCTCCTCGACCGTCACGCTCGGCTTGAAGCCGAGGCCTCGATGAAGCGCTTCGGTGTCCATCCGGTTCTCCTGGACCTCCGCCGTCCCCGCGTCGAGCAGGTTGAGGGTGGCTTCCCTGCCAACCGCGGCCTCGACCAGGCTGATCAGCTCCATCAGCCGGACGGAGCGTCCGGTCGCGACGTTCAGCACCCGCCACGGCGCGTCTGACAGATCACCCGTTGCCCCACCGGCCACGGCCGTCGGCCGGAAGCGGCCCGTGTCTTCGACCGCGAGCACGACCGCATGTGCAGCGTCCTCCCCCCACAGGAAGTCACGGACCATCCGACCCTGTCCGTGCACGTCGATCGGCTCGCCCCGCGAGATCCGATCGGCGAAGGTGTACACGGCCAGCCCGGGTGGTCCGTCGGTCCCGTAGGTCGTCGAGAACCGCAATCCGGTACAGCGAAGGCCGGCCACGTTGGCGTACACGAACGCAAGCAGTTCGTCGCAGCGCTTCGTCGCTCCATACAGCGACAGCGGCCACGCGGCGGGGTCGTTCTCGCGAAAGGGCACGGCCGGCGTTCCGCCGTAGACCGCTCCCGAGGACGCGTACACGAGGCTTCCGACACCCGCGTCGACGGTCGCGGTGATGACGTTGCCGAAGCCCGAAACATTGGTGGAGAGGAACTCTGCGGGCTCTTCCATCGACGTCCGCAGGCCGCCCCGCGCCGCGAGATGGACGACGGCGTCGGGCTTGGTTCCGACGAGCCTCACCACGTCGGCCATGTTGCGGATGTCGCCGGTGATCAGCCGGAAACCGTCACGGGCCCCGAGTCGGGCGAGCCGCTCCCGTTTCTGATCCGTCGTGGATGTCCCCCCGAAGTGGTCGAGACCCACGACCTCGTGCCCGCGGTCGAGCAGCTCCGTCGTCGCCTTCGCCCCGATGAACCCCGCCGCTCCCGTCACCGCAACCCGCATCAATCCCCTTCCCGACGGCGGAGTCGATCACCCACGACCGGAAATCCTATTGAGCGCCAAGCGTTTCACCGTCAACGTCCAGGGTGATGCCTCCGCCGGTCTTTGCAGCGCGAAACTCCGGGCCTCATGTCTCGGGAGCGGGTGGGCGGCGCGCGGGGGCGGGGCAGCTGGGGCGTTCGCTTCCCGCTGTCGCACGTTCGCGCCCTGCTTGTCGCCACCCTGGCGACGGTCGCCGTCCTCGCCGGTGCGCTGGTGCCGCTGGCCGGTCGGGCAGACGCCGGTGTCCTCGATCGACGTGCCCACATCGATACGCCGACGCGGGCATCCGCCTCGGCGGCGACGCCCCAACCCGGCGGCGGGGACTGCCCGTGGTTGAGCCCCGCCCTGCCGGTCGCCAGCCGCGTCACCCTCCTCGAGGCCGCCATGAACCGGGCGGACCGGGAGGCGATGCTCCGGCTGGACGGGGGGACCCCGGCCGGCAACGTCTACGAGAGCAGCACGCCGGCCATCCCCTCCCTCTGCATCCCGGCGATCACCGAGCAGGACGGCTCCGCCGGGGTCGGCAGCGGGTGGCACCATGCGCCCCACGGCAAGTTCGAGGGCGCCACCCAGCTGCCCGACCCCATCGCCGAGGCCGCCAGCTTCAGCCGGAGGCTGGCGGCCGCCTACGGTCGTGTCATCGGGCGCGAGGACGCCGCGACGGGCGTCGACGCCGCCCTTGCCCCGACCGTCAACATCGAGCGTGACCCGTTGTGGGGCCGGGCGTACGAGAGCCTGGGCGAGGACCCGTATCTGACCGCCAGCCTCGCCGTCAACGTGGTC
>WQVT01000231.1 GCA_009785715.1 Acidimicrobiaceae bacterium
AGCGACGCCAGGTCTCCGAAGAAGCGCGGGTAGGTCTTGGCCACGCACGCCGGCCCACTGATCTCGATCCCCGGCGTGCGCAGGCCGATGAGCGAGAGGCTCATCGCCATCCGGTGATCGTGATGGCTTTCGAAGCGAGCGGCATGCACCGGGCCGGGGTTGACCGTGAAGCCGTCCTCGTGCTCCACGGCGTCGATCCCGGCCCGCCGGAGTTCGGCGACCAGCAAGCCGATGCGGTCCACCTCTTTCCCGCGGATGAACCCGATGCCCCGCACCCGGGTCGGACTGTCGGCGAAGACGGCCGTCGCCGCCAGGGTCTGGGCGGTATCGGAGATGTCGGACATGTCGATGTCGATGCCGTGCAGGGCCCCGGTCCCGACGACCGTCACGGCGTCCGGGCCACGATCGACCTTTGCCCCCATGGCTTCCAGGACCTCGGCGAAACGGGCGTCACCCTGGATGCTCGAGGTCCCGAGTCCTTCGACGGTGATCTCGCCACCGGTCAGGGCGGCAGCGGCCAGGAAGTACGAGGCGGCGCTCGCGTCCGGCTCGACCAGATAGTCCCGTGGCCGGTAGGCGCCGGGGGCGACCCGCAGCCCGTCGGTCTCCACGCCGAAGGATCGCATCACGGCGGCGGTCATCTCGACATAGGGGACCGAGACGAGCGGCGACGTGAGCTCCACCTCCAGGCCGGCGGGCATGAGCGCCCCGGCCATAAGGAGCCCCGAGAGGAACTGGCTCGAGATGTGGCCGGGGACCATGACGTGCCCGCCACGGGCGGGGCCCGTCACGGCGACAGGCAGGAAGCCGGGACGACCGAGCGGTTCGATGATCGCGCCGAGTTGCTTCAGCGCGTCGAGGAGGGGAGCGAAGGGGCGGACGCGGAGCTGCTCGTTGCCGTCGACCACGCAACGCGCCGGGCTGAGGGCGACCGCAGGGAGGATGAAACGGGAGGTGGTTCCCGAATCCCGGGCCTGGACCTCGGGAACGGGTGCGCTGGCCGCCCGGCTCGGTGAGCTGGCGTCCGTTCCGACCCCGTGGACGACCATCGTGCCGGCCCGCTCGTCACCGTCGACCCTGGCGCCGAGGGCGCCCACCGCGTCGACCATTGCCAGGGTGTCGTCGGCGAAGAGGGCGCCCCGGAGCGTGGTACGCCCGTCGGCGAGCGCGGCGCAGAGCAGGGCGCGGTTGGTGATGCTCTTGGACCCGGGAATGCGCACCGAGATCCGAGGCGCCGACGACAGGGGACGCACGGCGAGCACCTCGGGGAGCGGCTCCGATGTGGGCACGGACGGCACCGCCTCATTTTGGTCCATAGCGGGGTCTGCCCAGAGCGGTTTCTACCGGGTGCCGGTGACGCGGCGGAACAGCGCCTCGATGTCGGATGGCTCCTGGTCACCGGCCCACGCCACGAACTGGTCCGGTCGGACGAGAACCAACCCGGCACGAAACTCCTGCCGGTCCCCCTCACGGGAATCGGTCAGCACCTTCAACGGCACGCCTTGCGCACGTGCCGACGCCTCGAACCCTTCCACGACCGCCGGATCCGCACCAAGAGCGATGAGGGTGAAGTCGCTGCCGAGCTCCTCGTAGACGTTGCGACCCGAGCTGAGCACGAGCGGCGCGAGGTGATGCCCGGCCTGAGCAGCGAAGGTATGGCCACCCGATACCCCCGAGGTCGCCCCCTCCGACCCGAACACGACCGGTGAGCCCCCGTAGTTCGGCTCGTAGGCAGGGCCGGCGGCGTCCCCGGTGGTCCGCTTCCCCCACGCCGCCTCGAACTCGGGCAGGTCGTGCTCCGGGCGATACCGCTGCAGGAACTCGTCGTCGCGCTGGATCCCGCCGGCGATGTACGCGACTCCCGTCTCCCAGAAGACCGGCTGGCGCTCCTGGCTGTAGGAGTCGAGCAGGCCATCGCCGCCCCAACCCCGCAAAGCGCCCGCCAGCTTCCACCCGAGGTTGGTGACATCCTCCAGACCGGTGTTGAGCCCGAAGCCGCCGTAGGGGGGATGGCTGTGGGCGGCGTCGCCGGCGATGAACGCCCGGCCCTGCCGGTAGGTCGCGGCGACCTCGACCCGCAACTCCCAGAACCCGAGGTGGTCCAGCTTGGCGTGGGTGGGGAACCCGGCCACCTCGTCGATCAACGCCGTGATGGCCTCCCCGTCCTCCTCCGTCGTCTCCCGGGGCACGGGGGCGTGGAAGAAGAAGGTCTCCCCGACGTCGACACGGCCGAAGAACTGCCAGACGCCGCGCAGCTCCGGCTTCAGCACCCGGTAGGTGGTCCGCTCGGGAAAGCGGCGGAGCCCCTCGTGGAACTCGCGCGAGCGGAACACGGCGAGCACCATCTTCTGGTTGAAGTTCGGTCCCTCCAGCTTGATGCCGAGGTGCTCGCGCACAAGCGACCGGGCACCGTCACAGCCCACCAGGTAGTCGGCCTCGATCACCCGGGACTCGCTCCTACCCGGGCCGCCAGTGACGCTCACCCGCACCCCATGGGCATCTTGTTCGATCCGCGTCGCGGTCCATCCGAAGAGGGTGGTCGCGCTGTCGAGCTCGGTCAGCCGTGTCCGGAGGACCTCCTCGGTGAGGTACTGCGGCAGCCGGTCGTTGTCCTGGAAATAGAAGGAGCGGACCTGCTCGAGGCCGGCGGGGGCGTACCAATAGGGGCTGAACAGGCTGCGGTAGGCGGTGACCCCGCCGATCGGGTAGCCGGGAGGGAGCAGCCGTGCCGCCCGCAGGCGGTCGACACAGCCCCAGAAATAGAAGTGTTCGAGGCTGCGCTGGGTGAGGTTCTGTCCTTTCGGAATGTGACCGACCTCGTGATGGCGTTCGACGACCACGCAGCGCACGCCCCGTTGCCCGAGCTCCACCGCCAGCGCGACGCCCACCGGGCCGCCGCCGACGATGACCACCTCGAAGCGATCCGCCGCGCTGCCCGCCTCGGAATCCTGCGTGTCTTCGCCTGCCATGCTTCCCTCCACAGTGCTTCCCTTTTCAAGGGAACGCCGCTCAACCCGGCCGGCGAGAGCCTATCTGGGACCTGTGACACCCAGATTTGGGCCCTCCGGTAGGGCACTAGACTTGGAGCATCCCCCGATTGCCTGGAACCGGTGTTCCGGGCGGCGACTGCGCTGAAGGAGCGATGCTGCATGACGCGTGACGCGACGGTTCCGGCCGTCCCGGCGCGCCCCGGTCGGCGTCGTTGGATCGCCCTGGTCGTGCTCTGCGTCGGCCAGCTGATGATCGCCCTCGACGCCACGGTGGTCAACGTCGCACTCCCCTCGATCCAGCGCGAACTGCACTTCTCCCAGGCGTCGCTGGCCTGGGTGATCAACGGCTACCTGCTGACCTTCGGAGGGCTGCTCCTCCTCGCGGGGCGGGTCGGCGACCTGCTCGGGCGGGCGCAGGTATTCCTGACCGGCCTCGCCGCGTTCGTGCTCTCGTCCGTCCTGTGCGGGTTGGCGCCAACTGCCGGGGTGCTCGTCCTCGCCCGATTCGTGCAGGGCGCCGGCGCGGCCATGGTCGCTGCGATGGTGCTCGGCATCATCACCCCGATGTTCCCCCGGCCGCGGGAGCGCACCACGGCGCTCAGCATCTTCGCGTTCGTCGCCGTCGGCGGCCAGACGCTGGGCCTGGTGCTCGGCGGCACCCTCACCCAGGCGCTGTCCTGGCACTGGATCTTCTTCATCAACGTCCCCTTCGGCGCCGCCGCGCTGCTCCTCGCCAGCCGCCTCCTCCCGCGCCTCCCCGGCCTCGGGATACGCGCCGGCGCCGACCTGCTCGGGGCGCTCCTCGTCACCATGGCCCCGGTCCTCGCCGTCTACGGACTCATCAACGCCGGAGACCACGGTTGGGGCTCGACGACCACGCTCGTGTCGCTGCCGGGCTCCGTGATCCTCGCCCTCGCGTTCGTCCAGGTCGAGCGCCGGGTCGCCACGCCGCTCGTGCCGCTCGCCATCTTCCGGCACCACGGCCTGGTCACCTCGACCACGATCCGCACCCTGTTCCCCATGGGCGGGTTCAGCTTCCAGTTCCTCGGCGTCCTCTATCTCCAGAAGGTGCTCGGCTACACCCCCCTGCAGACCGGGTTGGCATTCCTGCCCGGCAGCGTCACCACCGGCCTCATCTCGCTCACGATGCTCCCGTGGCTCATCCGCCGCTTCGGCATGCGGGCCCTGATCCTGACCGGCCTCGTCGGCATCACGGCCGGCCTCCTCTGGTTCGCCCCGGTGCCGGTCCACGGCAGCTTCTGGCTCAACGTGCTGCCCGCGATGCTGCTCACCGGGAGCGGCTTCGGGATCGTCTTCATGCCGAGCGTGGCCATTGCGATGTCCGACGTGGACCACAGCGAGACGGGGCTGGCGTCCGGGCTGACCAACGTCGCCCCGCAGATCGGCGCGTCGATCGCCGTGGCGGCACTGGCGACGCTTTCGGCGGCGCGCACCAACCACCTGCTGGCACGCCACGAGGCGGAGCGGGTCGCCTTGAGCGCCGGGTACCGTCTCGGGCTCATCGTCGGTGTCGGCTGCACCGCCGTCGCGCTCGTGGTCGCTGCGATCCTGCTGCGGTCACGTCAGCCGACCGCTGCGCCGTCGTCGGCCGAGGCGATCGAGACCTCCGCCCTCATCAGCCACTGACTCCGGGGGTGCCGGGCGGACCGGCGGGTGCCGGCGCTCGGGGGTGTCCCCATCGTTCCGTCGCTTCTGGCGTCGGGCTCCTGCCCGGTCTCGCTGGCGCTCGGACGCTCCTCCTATGGTTCACCGTCAAGCGGTGCGTGGGGAAAAGCTCGGACCGCCTTCGGCGGCCCGCTACCGCCCGGCCTCGCTAACGCTCAGCCGGTTGGTGTCAAGGCAGTGTCCAGGACAGGTACGCGCGGTCGGCCGCGCGATGTTGCCCCGCGATCGAGACCCCTATGACCGGTCGATCGCGCGGCAAGAGTGCGCGGCTAAATCGCGCGCGGCTCGGGGACTCAGCCGGGGAGAGGCTCGTCGATGAAGAGCTCGCGGTAGGCG
>WQVT01000232.1 GCA_009785715.1 Acidimicrobiaceae bacterium
GCCGACACCGAGCGCGGTCGAGTGGCCGGGTTTGTCGCCCGACCCGGCCGGCGTGGGGGAAACCCCGAGGTTGCGGGATCCGGCGACGTTGTAGGTTGAGTGCGTGTCTCGGAGGATCGATATCGAGCTGACCAGCGCTCAACCGGACGGCCGGTGGACATGGCGTGCCGCGGGCGCGCGGCAGCCGAAGGGGATCCTCGAAGGCGAGGTCCTCTACGAAGGCGCCAAGGCGGGCGACGTCGTCCGGGCGGAGGCGGAGTTCGAGATCGACGGGATCACGATCGTTGCCGTCCTGCCGCCGAAGGACAAGAAGCGCCCCGAGGCCGAGCGGATCGAGCTCCTCGGCCCCGCGGAGCCCTCCGCAGGGCTGGTCACGACCCAGCTCGTCGGGCGCTCGGATCGCCGGTCCGACCGCCGTGACCGGCCGGAGCGGCGGTCGGATCGCCGTGACCGTCCGGATGGTCCCCGCCGTGAGGGCGGAGGTCGCGACGGCGAGCGGGCCGAGTCCGGTGGGGCGCGGGGAGGTCCACGCAACGGTGGTCCCCGCGGAAAGGGCCCGCGTCCCTCGGGTCCACGCGACCGGGGGGCGGGAGATCGCTCGACCCAGGATGAGGAGAACGCCACGCCGGAGCGCGCGGGCGATGCCGAGGCACCGCGGCGTGACCGGTCGCGGCCGACGGGAGAGCGCCCGGGACGCGGTCCGGGCCGCGAGGGCGGGCGTGCCTCCGGCCAGGATGCCGGTGCCCGGGGACGCCGCGAGGGCGACAGCAGGCCAGCCACGCCGGCTGAGCGCCGCAGCCGCCGGCTGAACCCGGCGAACGTGCACCGCCAGGCCGTCCTCGACTCCCTGCCCGCCGAGCAACAGGCCGTCGCCGAACAACTCCTGCGCGGCGGTATCCCTGCTGTCCGCACCGCCATCTCCCTGGAGCGGGAGAAGGCCGTAGCCGAGGGGCGTCCGGCGCCCAACGCCGAGGAACTCCTCCTCCTCGCCGAGAGCCTGCTCCCCCGTCTGAAGACGGCGGAATGGCGGGACCGGGCCGAGGCCGCGGCCAAGGCCCCCGCAGACGTCTCCCTCCGGGATCTGCGCTCGGTCGTCGCCGGTGCGGACGCGGCGCGCGACGACGAGAGTCGCACGCTGGCCGGAACCCTGCGCGAGGCGCTCGACGCCAGGGTCAACTCGCTGCGCACGAACTGGACCGAGGAGATCGAACGCCACCTGGCGGAGAACCGCATCGTGCGGGGCCTGCGCCTTTCGGGCCGGCCGCCGGAACCGTCGGCCCGGCTCTCCGCCGAGCTGTCCGAGCGGATCAGCGCGGCGGCCAGCACGGCGCTCAACCCCGAGACCTCCGGCGAGCGCTGGGTGGCGCTCCTGGAGGCCGTCGCCGAGTCTCCGGTCCGGCGATTGGTCAAACCAGCCGGCCTCCCCGCCAACGCCTCCCCCGAGGTGCTGCGTGCGGCGCACCAGCAGGCCGGCCGCGTGCCCGCCCTGGCCGGACTCCTCGGGATCGCAATCCCTCCCCCGCCGGGGCCCCGCCGCCCTGCTCAGGGGTCCGGTGGTCCGCCGCCACGCCGCGGGCCGGCTGGCGGATCGGGAGCAGCACCGGTGCCCTCACCTCCGAGCGCCCCGACTGAGGCGGCCGCGACCCCCGAGCCGGCGGCCGAGCCCACCGAGGCCCCGGAGCCGACCACCGAGGCCCCGGAGCCGACCGCCGAGACCCTGGAGCCGGCGGCCGAGCCCACCGAGACCCCGGAGCCAGCCGCAGAGACCCCTGAGCCCGCCGCAGAGACCCCTGAGCCCGCCGCCGAAGCACCGGAGGCCGTGACGCCGGCAGCAGAGGCGGCGACTCCGGCCCCCGAGTCCCCGACGGCAGCCCAGGAGCCCGACGCTGCGCCCGCCGAGGACGACGCCGTGAGCGAGGCGCCCGTCGCCGATGAGGCGTCCTTCGAGCAAGCCGAGGCCGGCGATGGCGAGGGCACGACCCCGGCCGGCGGCGCCCCCGATTCGGTCACCGACCTCGAGGTCCCCTCCGCCCCCTGACGCGACGCGGCCGGTCACCGTCCGCCGCTCACCCCGAAGCAGGTCGTCCGGCGGTGGCTCAGAGGACGCCGTGCTCGCGGAGGAAGTCGACCAGGCCGGTGGTGAGCGGGAGCTCGGTCACCTCGGCGAGGGGAACCCAGGCCGCGTCGGCGGCGTCGTCGCCGCCGACCGGCGCCCCGGGGTCGGCGACGGTGACCTTGAAGTCGAAGACGACGAAGTGGTGGTCCTCGTCGAAGCGCTCGACCCAGCCCACGAGCTCCCGGCAGACGCCCTCGAGTCCGGTCTCCTCGCGCAGTTCGCGCACCACCGCCTCGGCCATCGTCTCACCCGCCTCGACGTGGCCCCCGGGGAGGGTCCAGGACCCGAGCGACGGGGCGTGTCCCCGACGGATCATCAGGAGCCGATCGGCGTCGGTGGCGACGGCCCCCACACACAGTTCCGGGCGCCCCGCCATCACGAATCCCCCGCTGCGCTGCGCCGACGCCCGTCGGCGCGGTGCATCACCAACAGGCGGGCGGTGAAGCCGTGCCCCTCGAAGAAGGCCTTGGCCTTCCGGTTGCCGGGCAGGGCGAAGGCGTCGATCCCGTCGCAGCCCAGTCCGTCGAAGTGGTCCACGAGCACGCCGGCGACCGCGTCGCCGACGCCGACCTCCCGGGCGTCGGGCTCCACGTAGAGGGCCTCGATCACGCCGATCCGCTCACCCGGGGCCTCGCGGAGCCGACCGTACCCGAAGCCGACCACGACCTCGTCGATCAGGCCGACCGCCACGACGTCGTCCGGCCGGGACGCCGCCGCCCGCAGGTGCGCGAGCGGAGACCCGTCGGGCAGGACGGCATGTGCCAGCAGGCCACCGCCTCGCTGGCCCTCGAGCTCCGCGACCGCGTCTGCCCACAGCTCGGCGATCCGGTGGAGGTCGTGGTGATCGGCGACCCGGGCGCTTTCCACGACGGGGTGGTTAGTCGCCCTGGAGCTGGGCGACCCGGGCAAGGATGGTGCGCCGCCCCCTGGTCGCCGTCTCGTAGCGACCGACGGCCGCCAGCTCACCCGGCGAGAGCCCGGCCAGGCGCTGCACGACCTGGGAGGCGGACAGCGAGTCGTAGCCCGGGATGGCGAGCGACGCCACGTCCGGCACGTCGTCGGTCGCCGCCGGCCGGGCCGGCGACTTGCTGGCGGCCTTCTTCGCCCGGCTGGCCTTGGCGGGGGCCGGCGGCTCGCCGCTCGCGCTCGCCTCCGATGCACCGGTGTCCGGACCAGGCCCGGCGCCGGCGTCCGGCGTCGAACGGCCGGCGGGACGGGTCCGCACCCCGGCGCCTCCGAACCCGCAGTAGGTGATGACCCGCCGGCGCCCCTCGGCGACCACGAACTGGCCGACGAGGCGGGCCGCGCCGAGCTGCGGTTCGACCCGGGCCCGTCCCTTGGCGATCAGCTCGGGGAGCTCCTCCGCCGCGGTCAGGGCCAACCCGACGGGCGCGTACACCGTCAGGTCGACGAGGGCGTCGAGGAGGGTGGTGGGGCGTTCGCTCACGGCGTCATCCTCCCGCACCTCCCTCGCTCCGACAACCCGCCCCTCGCTCCGACAACCCGCCTGCCCGGCTCAGACGCAGTCGCGACAGAGGAGGCGCTCGCGGTCCGCGAGCTGGCTGGGGTGCTTCACGAGAAAGCAGGACTGGCAGACGAACTCGCCAGGTTGCTTCGGGAGCACCTTCGGTGGGGTCTCTCCCCGATCCTCGGGGTCGCCCCCCTCGTCGTCGTCGTCCTCGTCCTCATCGTCGGGGACGACCATCCGCTCCTTCAGGATGACGTCGAGGCTGGCCTCCACGTCGTCGGAGTCCTCTTCGTCCTCGTCCTCGTCCTCGTCTTCGTCACGCGCGACCTTGACCGGGGCTTCGTCGGCCTCGTCAGTTTCCAGGTCGTCGTCCGTGTCGCCGTCGCTGTCGTCGAGGTCGTCGTCCTCGTCGTCGAGGTCTTCGACGTCCTCGTCCTCGTCGAGATCCTCGAGGTCCTCCTCTTCGAGATCCTCGGGACCCTCGATCTCTTCATCCATCAACTCGTCGTCGTCTTCTTCGTCTGGCATCAAAAGCGTCCTTCAGCAGCGATCAATCCCCGAACGGTCTCGGCGCGAAACGATTTCGCCGCCAGCCGGTCGGACGGCGGATGATAGACCCTTGTTGACCGAAAGCGGCGGAGGTTCCCGCAAAAGCTCGGCGTGGACACTCAGCGTGGCCGCCGTCGCAGCCGCAGCCGGTCGTGCGGCCGCATTCGGGTCCGGAAGACCCAGGTCCATCCGAAGCGCGTGGCCGCCGTCGAGGGGTAGCTGCAGGGCAGCCCAGTTGCTCCGTTGGTGCCGTCTGATGCTGGTAGATGCGACGCGCGGGGCTAACCCGCGATGCCTCGTCTCGTGGTCACCAGACGTTGTCTACTGGGATCGCTGAGCTGCCCTGCTGCCTGTCCGCACCGCCCGAGAGCGACGCCGTGTCCGTACATCATGACCGACGGGGACCGCCCGCCGTCAAGGGGCAACCACACCCTTCTGACCTGCTGTTTCGCGCGTCTATGCTGGTCAGCGGGTCGGCAAAAATCTCGCGCTACGCGGTCGGAATTCGGCGGCCTACTGGAACTCCGGGATCTGCGCCTCGACGTCCTCGACGTAGGGCTGGGTGATCGTGAACACGCCGTCGGTCTGGAGGTTGAGGGGCCCCTCGTAGTAGGCCGCGATCACGTTGCAGATGTTGCCCTCCTCGAGGCGGTTCAGGAAGCCGAGGAAGGCGGCCGACATGCGGATGTTGTCGGCCGCGACCGAGGGGTCGAGCTGCTCCCCGATCAGGTCCTGGTCGATGAACTGGGCTGTGCTCGGGATGATCTGCCCGATGCCGACGGCGCCGTCGGCCGACACGACGCTCTCCTGCCATCCCGACTCCTGCCAGTCGACCGCCTCCAACAGCGAGGGCAGCACGCCGTAGTAGTTGGCC
>WQVT01000233.1 GCA_009785715.1 Acidimicrobiaceae bacterium
GGGATTGCTCACGGTTTGGAGCTCGCCGTCGAGACGCTTTGCAAACGCCATTTGATCCTCGCCGCTCAGATTCTGGTCGTGGAAGACCATCACGGCGTATTGGTCCATGCCCTTGCGAATCTGCTCGAGTGTTTCGTCGTCATAGACGGAGCCAAGGTCGATCTCTGAACACTCGGCGGCGAAGTCGGTATGCAGCTGCGTGAACGCAAGAGCCATGACGTTCCCCCTAACTCGCAGAGGACAAGGCTAACACCGTCCTGGTCGGCGATCCGAGGGCGCGAGGCGATCCCGGAGGGTCAGGCCGTGAGCGGGAAGTGGCACGCGACCTGGTGGTCGCCGCTGCCGACGGAATCAAGCAGCGGCTCCTCCTTGCTGCAGATGTCCTGTGCCAGCGGGCAGCGAGTGTGGAACCGGCAGCCCAGGGGAGGAGCCAGGGGGGACGGCAGTTCGCCCAGCAAGGTCGGCCGTTCCTTCGCGCTGTCGGGAGCAGGGACGGCGTCGAGGAGCCCCTTCGTGTAGGGGTGTGCCGGCTCGGCAAAGACCTTGTCGCTCGCGCCGACCTCGACCAGCTTCCCGAGGTACATGACCCCGACCCGGTCCGCGACGTAGTGGATCACGGAGAGATCGTGAGAGATGACCAAATAGGAGAGGTGGTGGGTCGCTTGCAGCCTCTTCATGAGGTTGAGGATCTGGGACCGGATCGACACATCGAGAGCCGATACCGGCTCGTCGGCGACGATGAGCTTCGGGTTGAGCGCCAGGGCCCGGGCCAACCCGATCCGCTGACGCTGGCCCCCCGAGAACTCGTGCGGGTACTGCTCGGCGCTCCGTGGAGGGAGACCGACCTCGTCGAGGAGCTCGTCCACACGCTCGTGCTGTTCTTGCCGGCTCCCGATCCCGTTGACCACGAGCGGTTCGCGGAGGGTGGACCGCACCCGCATCCGCGGGTCGAGCGAGGCGTAGGGGTCCTGGAACATCAGCTGGAAGTCGCGGCGCTCCACCCGCAGCTGGGCCTTCGAGAGGGATTCCACGCTCGCGCCCTGGAACGAGATCGCCCCTGAGTCCGGCCGTTCCATTGCCGTGATCATCCTGCCAAGCGTGGTCTTGCCGCAGCCGGACTCGCCAACAAGTCCAAACGTTTCGCCGTCCCCGATCGACAGCGATACCCCACTGACCGCCTGAAGCCAGCCGATGCGCCTCTGGAGCACGCCGGCCGTGACCGGGTAGCGCTTCACCACGTTGTCCACGACCAGCAGGGGCGTGCGATTGTCGTCGCCGGCACGGTTCTGGTCGATCGACGTCGTGGTCACCGGAGTCGACCGCCGGTCGGTCGAGGGGGCGATATTGACCGGGTTGAAGCAGGCGTAGGCGTGTCCGGGTTCGCTCCCGCCGAGCACGGGATCCTCCGTCAGGCAGCGTTCCGTGACATTCCGGCAGCGGGCCGCGAAACGACACCCGGGTGCCGGGTCCAGGAGGCTGACGGGCATGCCGGGGATCGTGGCGAGGACTCTCGATCGGTCGTCGTGGATGGCCGGGATGGACTCGAGCAGAGCCTCGGTGTACGGATGACGCGGCCGGGCGAAGAGACTCGGCGTGGGGCCTACCTCGGCGATGCGGCCTCCGTACATCACGATCGTGCGGTCAGCCCGGCCGGCGATGACGCCCATGTCATGGGTGATCAGGAGCATGCCCATGCCGAGGCGCTCCTTCAACTCGTCGAGCAGGGCGAGGATCTGGGCCTGGATCGTCACGTCGAGGGCCGTGGTCGGCTCGTCGGCGATCAGGAGTCTCGGCTCGCACGCTAGGGCGATGGCGATCATCACCCGCTGGCGAAGTCCGCCCGAGAGCTGGTGGGGATAGTCGGCGAGGCGCTCACGGGGACGCGGCATCCCCACCAGGTCGAGCATCTCGGTCGCCCGTTCGGTGGCAGCCAGTTTCGAGGTGTGCCGCTTCGTCATCACCGCCTCGGCTATCTGCCGGCCGATGGTCATGCAAGGGTTGAGCGAGGTCATGGGGTCCTGGAAGACCATCGCCATTTCCGAGCCCCGCGCCGCTCGGAGGTCCTTCGGTGTCGCCTTGACCAGGTCCCGGCCGCCCAGCCGGATGGTCCCCCCCACGATGTGCCCGCCGGGTGGAAGCAGGCCCATGATCGACATGCCGGTCATGGTCTTGCCGGAGCCCGATTCCCCCACGAGCCCGACGGTCTCGCCGGGCCGCACCGTAAGCGAGACCCCGTCGACGGCGTGGACCACGCCGCGACGTTGCCTGATGTGCATCTGCAGGTCCTGGACGCTCAGCAACTCCTCCGGCGGACCGGCGGCAGCTGCGGGGGATGAGCCATTGGGCGACCGGCCACCCGGACGTCCATCGTTCGGGGTCATCGCCGCTGGAGCCTGACTTCGAGCGCGTCGCGCAACGCGTCTCCGATGAAGTTGAACGCCACGACGACCAGGACGATGCAGAGGCCCGGCGGGTAGATGAGCCACCAGTATCCGCGTGCGATATACGTCAGGCCCTCCGACAGCATGCCGCCCCAGTTCGCCGCCGGCGGGGGGATGCCGAGGCCGAGGAAGCTCAGGCCGGCGACGAGCAGGATCGCGTCCGCGACGGCGAACGTCGCCGCCACGATCATCGGCCCGATGGCGTTCGGCAGGATGTGGCGGAGGAGGATCCGTCGGTCTTTGGCCCCCACACCGCGGGCTGCCTGAACGAACTCCCGGGTTCGCAGGCTCAGCGTCTCTCCCCGGACGAGCCGGGCGGGCAGGAGCCAGGAGACCAGGCTCACCACGAAGATGAGCATGACGACCGAAGGCGTGAACGCGGTCGCCAGGAACAGCAGGAGGAAGATCGGGGGAATGGCGAGAAGTGAGTCCACGGCCCGCATGAGGATGGAGTCGATGGCCTTGCCGAAGTAGCCGGCGACGGCTCCCCATAGCGCCCCCCAGGTGGTCCCTACGACGGCGGCGGCGAAGCCCACCTCGAGGGAGGTGCGGCCGGCAACCATGAGCCGACCGAGTTGGTCGTAGCCCGTCTCGTCGGTGCCGAGGAGGTGGCTTGCGCTGGGTCGGAGGGAGACCTGTTCGAGGTTCACGCTGATCTGGTCGGTGTGGTAAATGAGCGGACCGACGAAGCAGAAGAGCAGGAAGAACACGACGATGCCGACACCGAGCACCGCCAAGCGGTTCTGGATGAAGGTCTCGAGGAAGAGCCGGCCGATTCCTGCCCGGCGGCCCTCGCCCGCACCGGCCTCCGCCGGGGGTCCAGGCTCCTGAGGCTGCTCCGCCCAGGAGGCCGCCCGGCCCGGCAGGACGCTCATCTCGCTGATCCCCCGGCTCGCGCCGTCATCGGTACCGGACCCGGGGGTCGATCGCGGCGTAGATGAGGTCCGCGGCCAGTGACCCGAGAACAGCTGCCACCGAAACGACAAGCGTCCCACCGATCAGTACCGCATAGTCCTTCACCTGGGCGGCATTCCAGAACAGCAAGCCCATCCCGGGGTAGTTGAACACCGACTCGGTGATGAGGGCCCCGGAGAAGATGTACGGCAGGCTTACTCCGAGGAGCGTCACGATCGGGATCAGGGAGTTTCGCAGCAGGTGGTTGGTGATGACGGCCCTCTCGGAGAGCCCTTTCGATCGGGCCGTGCGGATGAAGTCCTGGACGAGGCTCTCGATGGCCGACGATCGCATGTAGCGACTGAAGAGCGCCACGTTCACGACCACGAGCGTGGCCACCGGGAGAACCATCGCCGTGGGATGCGTGAAGATGCCGGCCACGCCACCGCTCTGGGGCCCTTCGCTGGGGAAGATGTGCAGATCGATGGAAAACCAGGCGATCAGCAAGGTACCCAGCCAGAACGTCGGCATCGAATAGCCGACGAAGCTGGCGCCGGTCAGCGTGTAGTCAAGGAGCGTGTAGCGCCTGACTGCCTGCATGATGCCCAAGGGCACCGCGATCGCCAGCGCGATCAGGGTAGACAGGCCCACCAGGATGGCACTCTTCGGGAGGTCGCTTGCCAGAAGAGAATTGACGGATTGGTTGTAGTGGTACGAATACCCCAAATTCCCTTGAAGGAGCAGTTTCAAAAAGACGCCATACTGGACGACCAGGGGCTTGTTGAGGCCGTTCTGGACGATGAAGGTGTGCACCTGCTGCGGCGTCGCGCGGGCACCGAGGATTGCCCGTGGGCCGCCGGGCAAGATCCGGCTCAAGACGAAAACGGCGATCGAGACGCCGATGATCACGATGAGGGCCTGCCCCACCCGTCGTGCCAGATACGCGGTCACGGGCTAGGCCCCCCTCGCCGGTCCTGGGATCACTTGCCGTAGTGCCACAACTCCGGCCAGATGTTGAACTCCGCGTTCTGTGGCTGGGTCCCCTGGAGGCTCTTGTTGATCTCGGAGAGCTGGAAGTCCCGATTGGGCCCCCAGATGAACGGGACCTGGTTCACCATGTAGGCCTCGTAGTTGTTCATGGCCTTCACGCTGTCGCCCGCCAGCTGTGTGGCTGCAATCAGCCGGTTCGCCTCGGGGTTCGAGTAGCTGGAGTAGTTCGCACCGGCACCGGTCTCGAAGAGCAGATCGCCGGTGGGATAGAAGTCTGGCTCATATCCCCAGCCCCCCCAGTCGCTCATCTGCCAGTTGCAGTTCGCCTTCGGGCTGGAAGTGCCAGGTCCGCACGCTGCGGAGAGGCTGACGACGCTGCCGAACGGCTCACCCTTCAGATTATATTTGAACCCCGCCTTCTCGGCGTCGGACTTGATCACGGCGATCGAGTTCACGAAGGCCGTGTTTCCCGTCGCGTAGACGAAACTGAAGTCGAGTTTCTCGCCTTTCTTGATCCCCGGACCGCACTTGGCCGGGTCGGAGCATGAGGAGACGCCTCCGGGGACGACGTTCCAGCCGTGGCTCTTCAGCAACGACACCGCCTTCTGGGGGTTGTAGGCGAAGGGGCAGCTCTTCTCGAAGGAGCTGGCCCACGGTGTCTTCGGGATGGAC
>WQVT01000234.1 GCA_009785715.1 Acidimicrobiaceae bacterium
ATTTCGCCCTCGAGGCCGACGTGGCGGCGGGTCCGGCCGCCCTGCGCGACGCCGCCCTGTCCGCCCTGATCGACACCGTCGGGGTGGCCATAGCCGGACGCAATGACAGCGGCTTTCGGGCCCTGCTCGCCGGCACGGCCGAGGAGGTCCGCCCCGGTCCGGCCACCATCTGGGCGACCGGGGAGCGGACGAGCCCCGCGTACGCGGCTCTCGTCAACGGGACGGCCGCTCACGCCCTCGACTTCGACGACGTGTCCGACCCGATGTACGGGCACCCGAGCGTCGCGCTGTACCCGGCGCTGGTGGCGCTCGCCCAGAGCGAGGGCTGCTCGGGCGCCGACCTGCTCGACGCGTACGTCGTCGGCTTCGAGGTCACCGGGGCGATCGCCTCGGCCCTGCCGATCCTCCCCCACTACTACCGCGGCTGGCACTCGACCGCCACCGTCGGCGTGCTCGCCTCGACGGCGGCAGCCTGCCGGCTCCTCCACCTCGACCTCACCGCCACCCGCCGGGCGCTCGGGATCGCCGCGTCGACCGCCAGCGGGAGCCGCCAGAACTTCGGCACGAACACCAAGCCCCTCCACCCGGGGCTCTCCTCGTGGAGCGCGGTGACCGCCGCCCGCCTGGCGCAGAGCGGCTTCACCGCGGACGACCACCAACTCGAAGCCCCCCTCGGGTACTTCGCCATGTACGGATCCGACAGCGACCTCACCGCCGTGTCCAAGTGGCTCGACCAGGGCTGGTCGATCCTCCAGCCCGCCGCCGGCGTGAGCGTCAAGAAGTACCCGTGCTGCTACAACACCCACCGCTCGGCGGACGCCACGCTCGCCCTGGCGGCCGGGATCGCCGACCCCGGTGCCATCTCCGGCATCCGGGTAACCGTCGAGCCGGGCGGGCTGGCGCCGGTGATCCACCACCGGCCGACCACCGGCCTCGAAGGCAAGTTCAGCGTCGAATACGTGGTGGCGGCCGGCCTGCTCGACCACCGCGTGCGCCTCGCCACCTTCAGCGACGAGGCGGTCGCACGACCCGAGGCGCAGGCACTGCTACGCAAGGTCGAGGTCGCAGAATCACCCACCCCGCCCTTCGGCGACGCCGGCTTCGACTACCAGTACTCCGCCGTGGAGATCGACACCGGCGACACCACGCTCCGCCGGCGCGTCGACGTGCCCAGCGGGCATTCCCGCGACCCGCTCGCGGCGGATGACCTCGAGGAGAAGTTCCTCGACTGCGTGTCCTGGTCCGCGGCGCCCTGGGACGGCGCGGAGCTCATCGCCGCCCTTCGAACTTTGCCCAAATCTCCCGGACTCGACGCCTTCGACCGCTTCGTCGAGGCCCCGCTGCCCGCATGAGCTCCATCGAAGAGGAGGTCCGCTTCGAGGTCCGCGACCGCGTCGCCCACATCACGATCAACCGCCCCGAGCGACGCAACGCGCTCAGCTACCCGGTACAGGACCGCCTGGTCGAGCTGTTCGGGCGCTGCGACGCCGACCCCGGTGTCTGGGCGGTCGTGATCACCGGCACCGGGGACCGGGCCTTCAGCGCGGGCGCCGACCTGAAGGAGCTGGACGAGGTCGCCCGCCGTGGCGAGCAGATCCGGGTACCGATGACCGGGCCCACCCGCAACTTCCACGAGGCGCTCCTCGAGCTCGGCAAACCGACGATCGCCGCCCTGAACGGGCACGCCCTCGCCGGCGGATTCGAGTTGGCGATGGCGGCGGACCTCCGCATCGCCGCCGACCACATCCAGCTCGGGATGCCGGAGGCAAAGAGGGGCATGGGCGCCAACTTCGCCACCGTGCTCCTCCCCCGCCTCGTGCCGCGGGCGATCGCCCTCGAGCTGCTGTACACGGGGGAGCCGATCTCGGCGCAGCGCGGCCTCGAGATCGGCCTCTTGAACCGGGTGGTCCACTTCGACGACCTCGAGGCCGAGACGGAGAAGCTCGTCCGCTCGATCGTGGCGAACGCCCCGCTCTCCCTCAGGCGCTACAAGGAGATGGCCACGAAGGGGTGGGAGCTGTCGGTGCACGCCGCCCTCCGCCTGAACGCCGGGCCGAACCCCTACACGAGCGAGGACCGTGAGGAGGGCGTCCGGGCGTTCGTCGAGAAGCGTGCGCCCCGCTGGCAGGGGCGCTGAGGGGTCCTCGTCGAGCGACGTAGACGGGCGCGCCGCCGCGGCGCCAACTTGGGGCGCGATTCGTGTCCTCCGGGGAGCATGAATCGCGCCCCGAGCCCGCCGGCCCCACCGCACGGCCGCAGCGCCCGGCCACACCGACGAGTCGTTCTGCCCCAACCATGGGCCATAGGGCCCTAGGGAACGCAGTCACGAGGGACGAGCATGGTCCGTAGAGCTTCCGCATGGGCAGGAGCTCCAAGGGAGGCCACTATGGATGTCAACGTTCCTCTCCTAGGCAACCCCGCAGAGGTCGAGACCCCGGGGGCCCTGCGCTGGCTGTCGACGTCCCGCATCATGGCGGTCGGCTGGGCCGCCGCCCGTTGCTGGCTCGGCGTGCAATGGATCAACGCCGGCCGGTCAAAGCTGTGGGGCGCCGAGAACGCCGCGTTCCTGCACCACAACGGCGCCGGCGTGGCCGGATATGCCGCACACGGCGCCGCCAGCTACACCTGGTGGCACAGCTTCCTCACCGGGTTCGTCGTGCCGAACGCGGGCTGGATCGGCATCCTGGTCGCGGTCGCCGAGTTCGTGATCGGTATCGGGCTCGTCCTCGGGCTGCTCACCCCGCTCTTCGCCTTCGGCGGCCTCCTCCTGAACCTGACCTACATGTTCTCGGGCACCGCCGGCGTGAACCCGGCCTACATGGTCTTCGCGATCGTGTTGATCGTCGCCTGGAAGAACTCGGGGTGGCTCGGCGCAGACGGCCTGCTGATGGGGTACCTGCAGCGCCGCCACGGCGAGACCCCGGCCGTGGAAGGTCAGCGGGCGCACCACCTCATCCCCCACTTCCACGTCGCGTGACCGGCGTCCTTGGGCCCGGGTCCGATCGGCCGTCCGGTCGGGCCCGGGTCCTTTCGCGCGAGGAGCTTCCCGGGCCGGTCACCGAGGATTATTCGGCTCTGGAATCTTGGCCGCCGGTCTGTCACTATGGGTGTCCGCCGTTGACCCTCGGGGAGGAACGACCGATGCCCCATCCTCTGCTTCGCCGGGCAGTGGATCTGAGCGACTGGGATCTGGATCCGGTAGCCGAGGTATGGGTCGATGCGTCGGCCGAGCCGAAGAAGGTGATCGGCGCCGGGCAGCTCTCCGCCGACGTCGTCCCGAGCCTGCTCTCCACGGTGATTGCCGTGGCCCGCAAGGGGTGTGAGTCCCTGACCGTCGACCTGCGGGCGATGATCGCCACCGACGCCCGCGTGATCCGGGACTTCCGCCGGGCGCTCGCCGAGCTCGACGAGCCGACGCGGATCATGGTCCTGGCCGGCGACACCTTCTAGCGGCCACAGGGCCCGCCACGGGCGTCTCCGGACGATCAACACGGAGCGTGATCTTGATCGGTGTGCCCATCTAGCGGAGCGATAGACCCGTTCTGGTTCGGCGCGCCGCAGCTCGTCGAACAGGAATCTGTTGAGGAGGAGACATGGACCTCGTGGCCGTCCCGATCGAACTGCCCGGCGAACTGAACGTGATCGTCGGCCAGTCCCATTTCATCAAGACCGTCGAGGACCTCCATGAGGCCCTCGCCGGCTCCAGCCCCCACCTGCGCTTCGGCATCGCCTTCTGCGAGGCCTCGGGCCCCTGCCTCGTCCGCCGGTCCGGGAACGCGGACGACCTGGTCGAGCTGGCGGTGAAGCACGCCGAGGCCATCGGCGCCGGCCACTCCTTCGTCATCCTGCTTCGCGACGGGTTCCCGGTGAACGTGCTCAATGCGCTCAAGATGGTTCCCGAGGTCTGCCACATCTACTGCGCCACGGCCAATCCCCTCGAGGTGATCGTCGCCCAGACCGACCTCGGACGGGCCGTGCTCGGGGTCGTCGACGGCCTCCCGCCGGCCGGCGTCGAGAACGACGAGGACGTGGCCGCCCGCAAGCACCTGCTGAGAGAGTTCGGCTACAAGCTCTAGGCGCCCGCCCAGCGGACCTTCGGCCCCGCAGGGCGAGGGTCGCCTCGCAGCTCCTTGAGGACCTTTGGCCCCTGTCGGGAAAACGACGCCGGCCGGAGGATCGTCATTAGGAGAAATAACGAGAGGAGCTGCAATGAAGGCGCTTGTGTATCACGGCCCCGGGCGCAAGGCTTGGGAAGAGGTGCCACGTCCCTCGTTGCGGGCCGACACGGATGCCATCGTCCGCGTCGATACCACGACCATCTGCGGGACCGACCTCCACATCCTGAAGGGTGACGTGCCCGCGATGACCGACGGCCGGATCATCGGCCACGAGGCCGTCGGGACCGTCGAGGAGGTCGGAACCGGGGTGAAGAACGTCCACGTCGGGGATCGGGTCCTCGTCTCCTGCATCACCTCCTGCGGTGCCTGCCGCTATTGCCGGGAGGGACGCTACGGCCAGTGCCTCGGCGGGGGTGGCTGGATTCTCGGAAACCTCATCGACGGGACGCAGGCCGAATACGTGCGTATCCCCTTCGCCGACAACTCGACCTATCCCGTGCCCGCAGGGGTGAGCGACGAGGAGCTGCTGATGCTCTCCGACATCCTCCCGACCGGGTACGAGGTCGGCGTGCTGAACGGGCGCGTCCAGCCCGGCGACGTGGTGGCCGTGGTCGGAGCAGGCCCGGTCGGGCTGTCCGCCATCTCGGGGAGCCGGTTGTACAGCCCGAGCCATGTCGTCGCCATCGACCTGGCGTCCTCACGCTTGGAGGCGGCCAAGCAGTTCGGCGCCGACGTGGTGGTCAACAACGGCCAGGAGGACCCGCTCGCGGTGTTGAAGGATCTCACCGGTGGCCTGGGGGCCGACGTCGCCATCGAGGCCGTCGGC
>WQVT01000235.1 GCA_009785715.1 Acidimicrobiaceae bacterium
CTTCGCCAGCATCATCTGCGTGAACGGTGTCTCCTGGCCCTTCATGGAGGTCCAGCCGCGCCGCTACCGCTTCCGCATCCTCAACTTCGCGAACATGCGGTGGTTCCAGCTGGCGCTGGCGAACGCGAAGACCGGAGCCGCCGGTCCGCCGATCTGGCAGATCGGAACCGACGGCGGCCTGCTCGACACGCCCGTCAAGCTGAGCGCCGACCCCAACGACAACAACATCATCGGAGGGACGAAGCTCCTTCTGGGGACCACCGAGCGCGCCGATGTCATCGTCGACTTCAGCGGGTTCGCCGGCCAGACCCTGACCCTGCTGAACTCCGCGCCGTCCCCGCTGGCCGTCATCGCCACCGCGGACGAAGACGTCTTCCCGGACCCGACACTCGACGGGCTCGTCATGCAGTTCCGCGTGAACCGGGCGACGGTGCACGACAACAGCTTCAACCCGGCCAACGGGGGAACGTTGCGCGGCGGAGCGAACCAGCCTCCTGCCATCGTGCGGCTGGCGGACCCGGTGGCAGGCACGGTCGCTGCCGGCGTGAACATCGACGTGCGTCGCCAGCTGACCTTCCTCGAATTTGATGCCGGGCCCGGCGAGGACACCACCGGCGGTTTCGGCGGTCCCTTCACGGTCGAGTACCTGATCAACAACGCGCCGATGATGGGTATGCGCCAGGGCACCGACATCGTGATCCCCGGCGCCGAGGAAGATCTCGTCGGACAGGGCATGTGGACGAACGAGCTGCCGCAGGTGGGCGCCACGGAGCTGTGGGAGATCCTCGTCATGACCGACGAGACCCACCCGATCCACATCCACCTCATCCAGTTCCAGGTGGTCAACCGCCAGCAAGTCGGTGATGCGAACAATGCGGACGCCGCCTCCTACCACGCCGGGCCCTATGCCGCGGCCTTCCCCGGCGGCACGTTCTTCGGCCTCACAAGCGAGACCTCCGAGGACGGCACCCCCACCCTGGTGACCTACCCGCCGGGCCAGTTCATCCCCGGCTACGGCCCTCCCAACGACTACAACACGCCGAACGCCGATGGGGCGATCGGCGGGAACCCGGCGTTCAGTCCCTGGGTCACGGGGCCAACGATCCCTCCGGAGCCCTACGAGCAGGGGTGGAAAGACGTGTTCCACGGCTTGGATCAGCATGTCAACCGCATCATGGTGCGGTGGGCGCCGGTTGATATTGCCGTCGGCGGGGTCGTGGCCGGCCAGAATGCCTTCGCCTTCGACCCCACCACCGGTCCGGGCTACATGTGGCACTGCCACATGTTCGAGCACGAGGACAACGAACTCATGCACTCGTTCAGAGTCGTGAACTGATTTGCGTCCAGTGCTTCTGAGGAGGCACCTCGAGCCGTAGCACAACGAAGCGCCCGCTTGTCCGCCACTGCCCTCCTTGAACCCGGGGGCAGTGGCGGTCGGCGTAAGGAGGCACCAATGAGCGAGGAAGAAGTCGGACGGCTGATCGCCGAGGGCGAGCGGTTGCTCAAGGCGGCGCAGAACGACGAGGCACTGGAAGCCTTCGAGCGGGCACTGGAGCTGGAGCCGCGGCAGGCCGCTGCGTGGAACGGCAAGGGTCTGGCGCTCTCCAGGTTGGACCGAAATACCGAGAGCCTGGCCGCGTACGAGCAGGCGATCCTGGCCGACGAAACCTATGCCGGGGTCTGGCGGAACCTGGGAGTCCTGTACCGACGCCTCCAACGGCCGCAGGACGCCCTGAGGTCGTACCGACGGGCGGCGACCTTCGACGCCCAGGATGCCGAGAGCTATTTCAACGAAGGCGTCCTGCTGCTGTCGGAGCTCAGGGACCCGGAAGGGGCGCTGAAGGCGGTGCGGCAGGCGATCGAGCGAGATAGCAGGAACGCTGATTATCACCATCTCGAGGGCCATGCCCTGTCCGACCTCGGGCGCTACGAGGAGGCGCGGGCGGCCTACATGGCCAGCCTCGAGCTCGAAGGGGACCAGGCAGAGGTCCAGACCGACGTCGGCACGGCGCTCGCCGGTCTGGAGCGTCATCGCGAGGCGCTGGCCGCGTACGATCTCGCCCTCGCCGCTGACCCCACGTTCGTGCGCGCCCACCTGAACCGGGGCATCGCCCTGAAGCAGCTCGACCAACAGGAGGAGGCGCTGGCCGCATTCGAGCGCGCGATGGCCCTGGATCCCGAGGCTTTGCCGGCTCGGCAGCTCATGGCCCAGACCCTCTTCGACCTCGGGCGGTACGAGGAAGCGGTCAATGCCTTCACGAGCGCGGTGCAGAAGCACCCATACGTCGTCAACCTGTATGTCGGGGCGGGCCAGGCGTTGCGGGCGCTCGGTCGTCACCGCGAGGCGGCGGTGGCGTTCGACTACGCCGTGCACCTGGATCCCACGTTCGCGCAGGGGTGGGTGGACCGGGGACACGCGCTGAAGGCGCAGGGCCGGAGTGACGAGGCCGAGGAAGCCTACGAGGAGGCGCGCAAGCTCGGCTTTGTGGGGTAGCTCCTAGCCGAGGACGAGGTCCTGGCCGAAGTACGGGGAGATGAGCTTTCTCATCTCCATCACCGGGTCCTCGTCGGGCTTGGGAGCCGCCCACCTCGGATCCCGTGGATCCCGGAGCCACTCCCACAGCAATCGGGCATCGATCGCACCATTTGTCGCAGACCGGCCGAACTCGTTCTGGTAGTAGCTGTGGACACGGCGATCCATGTAGACCTTCGACGCCTGGGCGCGGTCCAGGACGTCGTTGTACTGCCAGTAGGCATCGGCGGTGACTTCGACCGTCCTCTTCTTCTCGGTGATGAGGGAGGAGATGCACTCGAGCGCGAAGCGCGTGACGACCTCGGCCAGGTGGACGGCCAGAATGCCCACGTTGTAGTTCGTGTTCGGACCGTAGAGCATGAAGAGGTTTGGAAAGCCTGGCAACATCGCGCCGAGATAGGCGCGCGCGCCGTCCTTGGCCCAGAGCTCCTCGACGGTGGCTCCCCCGCGCCCCCGGACCTCCATCGGCCACAGGTAGTCGTTGGCCTTGAATCCGGTGGCCAGTGCGATCACGTCGACGGGGCACTCGTCCCCGTTCTTCAACGTGATGCCGGTCTCGGTGACCTTGTCGATCCCTTCGGACACCAGACTCACATGGTCCAGGAGGAGCGCGTCGTAGACGCTGTAGTCCCGGTCGACGAACACCGGACGAATGGAATAAGGGGGAACGTCCGGCAGCATCTTCTGCATCAGGTCGGGCCGATCGCCGAACTTGGAGCGCATAAAGTTGATGCGCTCGTCGCGTACCCTCTTGTTTGCCTCGCTGACCGCGTGTGGGTCGTCGAACTCCGGGTCTATCGCGAGCCTGGCCGCAGTGGCGGCAGGGTTATTCACATACGAGCCGGTGAACCGGATGAAGTTGGTGAGGTACGGGAAGTTGCGATCCAGCCAGTTGATCTGGGGGGGATACGGGGCCAGATAACCCGGAATGTCAAACACCCAGCTCGGGCTCCGCTGAAAGAGGTAGAGGTGGCCGACCTCGCGCGCCAGTTCAGCCGCGAGCTGGTAGCCGGTGCATCCGCTGCCGACGACCGCCACGCGCTTGCCCGTTATATCGACGTCAGACGGCCATCGCGCCGTGTGGAAATACCGTCCGCGAAACGTCTCCAACCCGTCGATCTGCGGGATATTCGGCCTCGACAGGAATCCGACGGCGACGATGACGGCATCCGCCCGCCGGGACTGCTCGCCGTCCGGTCCGCGGGTGATGAGGTGCCAGCCCGTCGATGCTTCGTCCCAGACGAGCGACCTGACCTCGGTCCCGAAGACGATGTTCTTGCGAACATCGAAGTGGTCGGCGACCCAATTGAGGTACTTCTCGTTCTCGATCTGTGGGCAGTAGGGCGAGGGGTAGGGGAAGTCCGCGCCGAAGATATGGGTGTATGTTCGGCTTCCCGTGTCAACCCGGGCACCGGGGTAGCGGTTTTCGTACCAGGTGCCCCCAACCCCGGGATTCTTCTCCAGGACGGTGAAAGGGATGCCGGCGTGGCGGAGCTGCACGGCCGCGTTCAGCCCGGTCAGCCCGGCTCCGATGATGGTGACCGAGAACTTCCCGAGCTCTTCGGTCGACGGGGGCACGGTCCACTCCAGGCCACGGGCGAACGGATCCAGCGCGAGCTGCTCGGTCCACATCCCCATTTCTGCGGACGGCACCTCCCTCCCCACCGCCAGGCCGAGGCTGGTCCGCAGCCGGTCGGCGGGGCCGGGAGGAATGTCGCCTGCGCCTGCGTCGCGGTACTCCCGCAGGAACGCCGCCGCTTTGGAGCGGATCCTGTCCACGTCGGAGGCTTCGGCGACGACCTGGACGGCGTTCCCCCTCCCGGCCCGCCCCGATGCGAGGCGGACGCCGGCCAGTTCCTCGTCCCCGGTCAGCTGGTAGAGCAGGCCTCGGAGGACCATCGGGTCGGCGTATTGCAGGGCATCGGCGATGGTCTCGTCGGTGGCCTCGAGCAGTTCAGGGCGCTTGGCCGTCACTTGGTACCCCCCACATCGTGACCTTTGTCCAACCAACAGTCCGCTCAGGAACTGGGCTCTGGAGGACTGTATCTGTGGCCAACCGGCGTCGCCAGATCGCCGCTCGTCGGACCCGCACGGGATTCAGCCCGGAGAACTACCATTTGCCAAAGCGGTCAGTCGACGGGAGGTCCCGGGATGGGTGTGAAGCTTGATCACACGATCGTGGCGAGCAACGACAAGAAGGAGTCGGCCGAGTTCCTGGCCCATATCCTCGACCTCGAGCCGCCCGAGGTGAACGGGCACTTCGTCACCGTGATGGTCTCGAACGGGGTGGCGCTCGACTTCGACAACCTGAGCAACGACCCCCGTTCGATGCACGCTGCGAGCGACGTTCGCTCCCAGCACTATGCGTTCCACGTCGACGAGGAGGACTTCGAC
>WQVT01000236.1 GCA_009785715.1 Acidimicrobiaceae bacterium
CTGCCGGGCAGCTGAGCCCTGCTCGGGCTCGACATCGCTCAGGGCAGGAGGACGATCTTGCCCCGCACGTGCCCACCCTCCAGCTCCCGGAAGGCCTCCCGGACCCGATCCAGCGGATACGACCGTTCGATCGGCATCTCGAGACGTCCGTCGGCGATCAGGTCGGCGAGCGCGAGAAGCACCTGGACCTCGGCCGCCGCCGCGGTGCCCTCGCCCTTGACGCCGTGGCGCCCCACGGCGGCAAAATCGGCGATGGTGTCGATCCGCTCGGGCGCCACCCCGAGATCGAGCGCCAGCTCGACATAGGGCGGCCCGAACGTGTCGATGAAGGCGTCGACCCCGGCCGCGGCCTGGCGGATGCGGTCGGCGACGCCCTCGCCGTAGGTAACCGGCGTCACTCCGTGCCCCCGCAGCCACTCGTGGTTGGCCTCGCTGGCCAGGCCGATCACGGTCGCCCCGGCCAGGACGGCCAGCTGGACCGTGAGCGACCCGACGCCGCCGGCGGCCCCCGACACCACCACCGTGTCGCCCTGCTCGAGGGACACGGCGCGCACGGTGGCATACGCCGTCGTCCCGGCCACGAACAGCGACCCCGCCACCTCCCAGGGGAGGCTCGGCGGCTTCGGAGCCAGCTTCGTCGCCTCCGTCACGACGTACTCGGCGTGGCTGGCCCGGCTGTCGGTCCAGCCGAACACCTCGTCCCCCACCGCGAAGCCCGCGACGCCCGGCCCAAACTCGACGACCACTCCGGCGAGGTCGCTCCCCTGCCCCGAAGGGAAGGTCGCCGGCCAGCGCTCGTGCAGCATGCCCTCACGGATCTTGGTCTCTCCGGGATTGATCCCCGCCGCACGGACGGCGACGAGCACCTCGCCCTCCCCCGGTTCCGGGCGGGGCACCTCGACGACCTCCAGCACGTCACGGTCCCCATACCGGTCGAATCGCACTGCCTTGGGCATCGGTGGCTCCTCTCCCGGGTCGGGCCGGCGTTCGTCTGCACGCTGGTCAACCGCCGCGGGCCGTCAGGTATGCCGCCTGGGCCGGTGGCGGCTCGGAGGGCCTTCCGATAGGCTGGCCGAAAACCCGTACAGCGTTCGACATACCGGGCAATGACGGGGCTGGAGTCTCTGGGGGTTGCCTCGATGGAGTTTGGATTCAGTCCGGAACAGGAGGCGATCCGAGAGTCGGTCGCCAAGCTGTGTTCGGACTTCCCTGCCACCTACTGGCGGGACGTGGACGAGCGACGCGAGTACCCCGAGGCGTTCGTCGGGGCCCTCACCGACGCCGGATGGTTGAGCGTGCTCATCCCCGAGGAGTTCGGGGGAGGCGGCGGGACGATCACCGATGGGGCCCTGATCCTCGAAACCATCAACCGTTCGGGCTGCGCAAGCGTTGCGGCGCACGCCCAGATGTACACGATGGGCACGGTGCTGCGGCACGGCACCGACGACCAGAAGCGCCGCTACCTCCCCGAGATTGCGGCGGGCAAGCTGCGGATGCAGGCCTTCGGGGTGACCGAGCCCGACGCCGGGTCCGACACCACCCGCATCTCGACCTTCGCGCGCCGCGATGGGGACGAGTACATCGTCAATGGGGGCAAGATCTTCACGTCCCGCTTCCAGCATTCGGACCTGTTGCTTCTCCTGGTACGCACGACTCGCTACGAGGACGTCACGCGGAAATCGGACGGCATCAGCGTGCTGATCGTCGACCTGCGCGAAGCCGGGGACTCGATCACGGTCCGGCCCATCCAGACGATGGTCAACCACGAGACGAACCAGCTGTTCTTCGACAACCTCCGGGTACCGGTCGAAAACCTGGTCGGCGAGGAGGGGAAGGGTTTCCGCTACATCCTGAGCGGGCTCAACGCCGAACGGATCCTGGTCAGCTCGGAGAACCTGGGCGACGGGTACTGGTTCATCGACCGTGCCACCGCCTACGCCAGCGAGCGGGTCGTCTTCGGGCGCCCGATCGGCGCCAACCAGGGCGTGCAGTTCCCCCTGGCGCAGGCCTACGCGCAGCTCGAGGCGGCCAGCCTGATGCGCTGGAAGGCTGCGTCGCTCTTCGACCGGGGCGAGCAGCCCGGCTTCGAGGCCAACGCCGCCAAGCTGCTGGCGTCGCAGGCCACCTGGGCGGCGGCGAACGCGGCGATGGACACCTTCGGCGGGTTCGGGATGAGCGTCGAGTACGACATCGAACGCAAGTTCCGCGAGGCCCGCCTGCCGGTGGTGGCGCCCGTCAACAACAACCTGGTGCTCGCCTACATCGGGCATGGCACCCTCGGCATGCCGAAGAGCTACTGAGCCATGGACCTCGGCCTCGACGGCAAGGTCACGGTGATCACGGGGGCGTCGAGCGGCATCGGTTATGCCACCGCGGCGCTCTTCGCCCGCGAGGGCGCCCGGGTGGTGATCTGTGCCCGCCGGCCCGACGTCGGCGCGGATGCGGCCGGCAAGATCGCTGCGGAGACCGGACGCGAGGTCGGCTTCCTGAGCGTGGACGTGACCCGGCCGGCCGACCTCGACCGCCTCGTCGCCCACGTGACCGACCGCCACGGACGGATCGACGTCTTGGTGAACAACGCCGGCACCGGGACCTACAAGCCGTTCCTCGAGGTGACCGACGAGGAGCTGGTCTACGGCATGGAGATCAACTTCTTCGCCCAGTTCCGCCTCACGCAGCGCTTCGTGCCCCTGATGATCGCCGGGGGCGGCGGCAGCATCGTCAACGTCTCGGGTGAGACCGGCATCCGCGTCACCCCGCCCCCGTTCCTGTCCTCGGCCACGGGGCCGGCCAAGGCGGCGGAGATCCGCCTGTCGAAGATCCTGGCCGCCGAGCTCGGCCCGAAGGGGATCCGCGTCAACGTGGTCGTCCCCGGCCTCATCCTCACCCCGGAGCGCTTCGCCAAGTGGGAACGGGAAATGGCCAAGTCCGAGCTCGACGAGGAGGCCGCCGCCGAAACACGGCTCGAATGGGGGGCGGGGATCAGCCTCCCGGGCCACCGTTGGGGGACGCCCGAGGAGATCGCGTCGGCCATCGCCTTCGCCGCCTCCGAGCGGAGCGGCTTCACCACCGGCGCGGCGATCGTCGTCGACGGCGGGGACGACAAGTCGTGACGGAAACAGCCCCCGCGATGGGCTCGCTCGCCGGGCTCCGGGTCGTCGATTTGACCATGAGCGTGGCCGGGCCCTTCACCACCCAGATCCTGGGGGACCTCGGCGCGGACGTGATCAAGATCGAGCGGCCACCCGACGGCGACGACACCCGCCGCTGGGGCCCGCCGTTCTGGGGGGTGGACAGCGCCCAGTATCAGGGCTGGAACCGCAACAAACGCAGCCTCCTCCTGGACCTGAAGGACGAGGAGGCGCGGGCGACGTTGCGCGACCTGGTCCGGGGCGCCGATGTCCTGGTCCAGAACCTGCGCCCCGGCAGGCTCACCGAGCTCGGCTTCGGCTACCAGGCGGTGGCCGAGCTCAATCCCCGCCTCGTCTACTGCGAGATCTCCGGCTACGGGCCCGTCGGGCCGCTCGCCGACCGGCCCGCCTACGACCCGCTGATGCAGGCGTTCGGAGGCCTGATGAGCCTGACGGGTGAGGACGGCAGCGCGCCGGTCCGGATCCCGGCCTCCATCCTCGACCAGGGGAGCGCCATGTGGGCGGTCATCGGCATTCTCGATGCCCTCCGCCGGCGGGAGGCGACCGGGCGGGGATCGCTGGTGCAGACCTCGCTGCTCGAGACGGCGGTGGCATGGCTCCCGTCGCACTACATGGGCTACTTCGCGGCCGGGGTCGTTCCCCCCAGGCAGGGTTCGGCGGCGATGGGCATCGCCCCCTACCAGGCGTTCCCGACTTCCGACGGCTGGGTGATCATCGCCGCCGCCAACGACAACCTCTGGCAGCGCCTATGCGAGGCCATCGGGAGACCGGATCTCCTGGCCGACGAGAGGTTCACGACCAACCCCGACCGCGTCACCCATCGCGACGAACTGACCGGGGAGCTGTCGGCGACCCTCCGGACGCAGACGAGCGCCCACTGGCTCGAGACCCTCGCCGACGCCGGCGTCCCCGTGACGCCGATCCAGACCATCGACCAGGTCGCGGACCACGAGCAGGTGCACGCCGTCTCGGCGTTCGAGGCGGTGCCCCATCCCGAGATCGACGACCTCCGCCTCATCAACACCCCGATCCGGATCGACGGCGCCCACTACCCGATCCGCAGGCCGCCTCCCCGCCTCGGCGAGGGCGGCGACGACGTCCTCTCCGAACTGTCCACTCGCGCTACCTCCAACTCACCCGCGGAGACCTCCCATGCCCGATGAACGCCAACCCCGGCCCGCCCGTGCCTACCCGAAGGTGCTCCTGATCGAGGAGGGCATGCGAGAGGGCTTCCAGATCGAAGACGCCGGGATCCCGGTGGCCGACAAGCTGCGCCTCCTCGACAAGCTGTCGGAGACCGGGCTGCGCCGGATCGTGGTCGGGTCGTTCGTCAGCCCCAAGTGGACACCGCAGATGGCGGAGGTCGACCGGCTGGTCGAGCAGATGACCCCGGCTCCGGGCGTGACCTACACCGCGCTGGCGCTCAACGAGCGGGGCCGGGAGCGGATGGCCACCCACATGCCGCCGCTCTCCTGGCCGAGCGAGCTGCCCGAGACCCTCGTCCACGCCTGCGACGTCTTCGCCCAGCGCAACACCGGCCGCAACCAGCAGGCCGAGATCGACAGCTGGAAGACCATCCTCGCCCGGGCGCTCGAAGCCGGGGCGCGCCAGGCGGGCATCGGCGTCAACGCGGCGTGGGGGTCCAACTGGTTGGGTGACTTCGGCCTGGAAACCCGCATGGATCTGCTGACCCGTCAGTACGAGATGTGGACCGAGCAGGGCATTGAAGTGGTCAAAGTATTTCTCGGTGACCCCATGGGCTGGAATATGCCCGA